>JAAYVF010000019.1 GCA_012517325.1 Myxococcales bacterium
CGCGAGCCGCCGTCCGATCGGTTCCGCCGCTCCGCGCCCTTTTCCCATCCTTACGTTGACAGTAAATATCCATAGCACCGCCCGGGCCGGATAAGCAAGCGATTTTTTGTATCCAAAATAAAAATCTTTGGCGGGTTCGACTGCTGGATTTTTGGGGTAGTGGCTTCTCTCATCTATAAAATTCAGCCACCATGGTTCACAATACCGTCTAAATTATCTTTCCGCTACGACAATGGTAATGTATATTTATCATGTTGTTTCTTTCAGATCGGTGGCGATTGTAGGTTGCTGCGATAGGAAAAACGAAAAATACCGGAGGATGTCTGATGGAAAAGAGGCTTGTTCTTTTGCTGTTGGCGATCCTGTTTGGCGCCTGTTTTTGGTTATCGGCTTGCGATTGCAACAAAGACGACGCGGACCGAGTCGAGGAACCCGCTGACGACGACACCCTGTCGATCGATCCGGATCCAACTTGCGGTTCGGTCGCCGAGATGATGAACGAACTCTGCACGGGAGCGCTACCCGACGAACACGGCAACGTGCCAGGCGAAGCCGGGTTGAAAAAATGGTGCGAACTGTCCGCGGCGCTCATGCCCTCCGAAACGTTTCCGCCGTTCTGGGAGTGCCTATCCCATTGTTTTCCGTTCGGAGGGGAATGCGACAGCAGTTGCGTTCTTGGTTGTCTGGCCCCGCCGAATCCGGGAAGCGATTGCGGCGCGGCGATCTTCGGCATTTATCACTGCAACATCGAAATCGTTTTCAAGGGAACCGACCTTTGGATCCCGCAGTTGGATTTGCTGGCGATTTGCGACAACCTGCCCGGCTATCCGATGGACTGCTACCTCGGTTGTTGGGAAAAGTACCCCTGCTCCGATCCGATCGAAGGATTGCAGCATGAAATTTTATTGGCCTGCATCAATGGCTGCGGATGAATTGCCGCCGCGAGAAACGGCTTGATCTTCGTCCGTCCCGCGATCACTGTTGCTCGGCAATGCAGTTCGCGGCCGCTTCGCAAGCGTCCCAGTTTTGGAGGACGCAAAGGAAATATTCGTCGCCGTAGCCGTACGGATTGACGTCTTCACAGCAGT
Source organism: Myxococcales bacterium (assembly GCA_012517325.1). Classification (NCBI taxonomy): domain Bacteria; kingdom Pseudomonadati; phylum Myxococcota; class Myxococcia; order Myxococcales; species Myxococcales bacterium. The sequence continues at coordinate 1,089 of JAAYVF010000019.1, forward strand.
AGATAATGACTTCCTCCAAAGTGTCGCCCAGGGACTTGCCGCAGTCATGATAATAGTGCGTCCACAGGTCCGCGCAGGTCGGGATGACGCACTCGTCGTTTTCCTCGTCGCAATAGGCCACCAAGGTATCACATGGATTCGCGGCGGGAAGGCAATCCAGGGTTTCCGGATCGCACATTTCCTCGCCGTTGCAGTAGAAGCCGTCGGAGCAGGAGCCGCCGCCGTTGGCCGTCCAGGCGTCGGCGGCCTGGCCGGCATCGCAAAGGTAACACGGGGCCGCCGGATTGCGGTCGCCCTGGGCGTAGCATTGACCGTCGATCAGGCAATCGCAGGGCGGGGATTCGTCGTTGTCGTTATCATTATCGTCGTCGCCGGTGTTGTCGTCGTCGTTATCGTTGTCGTCGTCGTCCGCGCAACCGACGAATAACGCCATTCCGCCAAGAAGTGAAATTGCCACGAGAAACATCAACCCAGACAAGTCGCGCATTGTCGCCCTCCAATAATTTTGGATGAAAACAGTTGATAATAAAGCCGTCGTCCTGACGGTTCAGTTCACTTCCATTTCCGGGCCGGGCATCGCCATCGGCGCGGCGATCTCCAGTTTGCCGAAGCGTTTTTCGTAGTTCTTGATCTGCTGATCCAGCAGCATCAGGGTGCGCTTGGCGTTTTTCGGGGACATGATGATCCGGCTGGAAACCTTGGTTTTCGGCCGGCCGGGCTGAATGAAAACGAAATCGAGCACGAATTCCGAGTCGGAATGATTGACGATGCACAAGTTGGCGTAGGTGCCGCCGGCCACGGCTTCATCGACCTTGATTTCCATTTTCACCGCGGGCTTTTTGGGCAATTTGTCTTCCGTCATGATCCCTCCTTGGTCGATTCAGAATAAACCCCGTCCGAGGCCTGTCAACCGGTTGCCGCTCGACGCCGCAAAGTGTTATTAAAAGCGCGTTCCACCTTCAAAGGAGACCGCGATGCGCAATCTGGTCATGGCAATCGATCAAGGCACCACCGGTTCCCGCGCCTTCATCCTCGACGCGCAAATGAACGTCCTGGGCATCGGCTACGCCGAATTCCCGCAGCATTTTCCCACGCCCGGCTGGGTCGAGCACAACCCGGACGAGATCTGGGAAAGCGTGCGCAAGGTCATCCCGCTGGCCCTGCACAAGGCCGGCGTCGGCGCCGACCGCATCGCCGCCATCGGCATCACCAACCAGCGCGAAACCGTCGTCGCCTGGGACCGCCACACCGGCAAGGCCTATCACAACGCCATCGTCTGGCAGTGCCGGCGCACCGCCGAAATGTGCAACGTCATGAAAGAGCGCGGCCTGGAGGAAACTTTTCAGGAAAAGACCGGCCTGCTGCTCGATCCGTATTTTTCCGGCACCAAGCTGGCCTGGCTGCTCGAAAACGTGACCGCGTTCGCCAAGGCCGCCGAAAAGGGCGACGCTATCGTCGGCACGATGGACACCTACATCACCTGGAAGCTGACCGGCGGCCGGACGCACGTCACCGACGTCTCCAACGCCTCGCGCACCCTCCTGATGAACCTGCACGACCTGGAGTGGGACGAGGAACTGCTCGACATCCTCAACATTCCGGCCGGCGTGCTGCCGGCGATCAAAAGCAGCAGTGAGGTTTACGGCGAAACGCAAGGCATGGCCGAATTGCCCGACGGCATTCCGGTGGCCGGCATGGCGGGCGACCAGCAGGCGGCGCTGTTCGGCCAGGCCTGCTTCGAGCCCGGCATGGCGAAATGCACCTACGGCACCGGCTCGTTCATGCTCTGGAACACCGGCGCCAAGCCCGTCCCGAGCCGCAACCGCCTGCTGACCACCGTCGCCTGGAAACTGGGCGACACGGTGAACTACGCGCTCGAGGGCTCGTGCTTTATCAGCGGCGCGGCGGTGCAATGGCTGCGCGACGGTCTGCAGATCATCCAGAAAAGCAGCGAGATCGAAGCGCTGGCGGCCCAGGTGCCCGACACGGGCGGCGTGGTGTTCGTGCCGGCGCTGGTGGGTTTGGGGGCGCCACACTGGAACGCCGCGGCGAAGGGGGTGTTGTGGGGCCTGACGCGGGGGACGAACCGCGCGCACATCGCCCGCGCCACCTTGCAAGCCATCGCGCTGCAGAACTTCGACGTGCTCAAGGCGATGGAAGCCGATGCCGGCAGCAAGTTGGCGTTGATGCGCGTCGACGGCGGCGCCTCGGCGAACAACCTGATGATGCAATTCCAGGCCGACATTCTCGGCTGCGACATCAGCCGGCCGGCGATGGTGGAAACCACGGCGCTGGGCGCGGCGTTGCTGGCGGGGCTGGCGGTCGGTTTGTGGCCGAGCAAGGACGAGGTCACCGCGAAGTGGCGGGAAGAGCGGCGCTTCAAGCCGCAGATGTCGGCGGATCACGTCCACGAACACATCCGCCTGTGGAACGAGGCGCTCGGCCGCGTGTAAGCGGCAGCGAAGCACGAATAAAAAAGGCGATCCGATCGGGTCGCCTTTTTGTTTTCGTTTGGCCGTAACGGTCGCGTTACTCTTTCTTTTCTTCGATTTTCTTTTCGGGTTCGTTTTTCTTGTCGCCGGCGGTCAGATCGGCGGATGAGGCATCCTTGAATTCCTTGATGCCCTTGCCCAGGCCGCGGCCGACTTCCGGCAACTTGCCCACGCCGAAAATGATCAGAATGATCACCAGGATGATGATCAGTTCGGTCGCCCCAATGCCCATGACTCTTCTCCCTTATTTAAAGTATGGGGTGATCAGTCCCCACCCCAGGATTTCGTCCACCGTGGCGAACCCGAGCAGGCCGACGTACACGATGAGCAAACCCAGCAGCAGATTGGGCCAGATTTTTTGCAGGCGCTCGAGCATACCGCCCTCCTTTGCACAACGCCGGTATCCTCATAGCACATTCCGCGGTGACCCGCAATCAAGCGGCCGGTCAGAGGAAGTCGTCCTGATTCTTGTTAATATTCTGCCGGCTTGCCGGATGAATCGGTAAAAGGATTATTAAGTTGGTTACCCAACAGCATTGGAAAAGGGTGATGGCTTGTCCGTGTCGAACCTAATCCAGATAGCGCTTTGTTGCGAGGTCCAGAGCTTGGCGACGAGCGTTCTCGTATTGGATGAAGATACTCTCGGTCGCCTTGATGAGTTGATCATGCGCTTGGCGCACCTTTTCCGGCGTGTCCAAAAGCCGTTCCCCTTTTTCTGATTTTGTAACTCTCAGAATGAGATCGGATCTTTTCATGGGCACTCCCGTAGGTTGTTCACGTAAATATCATAGGGCCTTGAATCATGCAACCGCTTGTCCATAACGAAGCGATGTGGTTTCAGTGAGCTTGTGTCGCGGTCGTTAACGATGAACCGACGCGGAAAGTGGATTGCGATGAAGCCGAACGGATCTTGCTGGGAGGCGGTGGCATCCCAAATGATTTCACCGAGGACCTGGCCTTTTTTTGCGCCCAGCGTACGATCGTCATACAATACCTTGGTGGTCATTTCGCAAACCCAAATGAACTTCGGCATGGGAATTTGCTGGTAAACGCGACTTACCTCGTTTCCAATCGGGTGATCCTTGCGATATTTCTTATAAGAACGCGACGAAGTGAGAAAAATTCGAAACACCAAGTCCGGTGGTTCAAAACCAAAATTTTCCGTATTGAATCCATTGTTGGGGCAGAGAATATGAAATACATAGCTCTCGATGTGTTCAGCGGCCAGATAAATCTTTTCGTAAACCGGGACCACAAAGGTATCGATGTCCGCTATTTTGAACTCGGACTCATGAGGAACCAACCCGGTTGGCCCGCTTTTCCATAGCACCTGATAGGGAAGATGGTTGTCGTCATTGACAATAAATCCATCGACCAAATCATAGGTATTTATCGGATTACCGCCGGCAATGGCCGCGGCGGACCTTGGACAAGAGTGACCAAGAATCGTAATGGCATGGCTTTTCCCTCTTAGCCCGGCCACAACCGGCAAGCCAGACTCAACATAATAATATAGGAGCCGGTTAAATAAGGCCGGATCATTCCGATAGGTTTCACGAAAATAGATCAATGGGAAAAAACCGAACCGAGTGAAAATCTCCGACACCTGAAAAACAGTCAGACCGGTTGAAGGGACGCGCCTACCAAGCGAAAGATCATGAGTGAGTTGAGTCAGTTCATAAGGGTGAATTTCCGCGTAGGCCACGTACCTCTCGGAAAAGTAACGAAAAATCATCCAACATGCCGCGTGGGCACAAACGGTCACGTCTGTATCCTGGCTGATATAAGGAAAAGCATCAATCGCCAACGGCGAGCCGAGCAAATGATTTTTATAGCGAGTTTGCGCTAGAAAACCATGAACAAAACCAAGAAGAGCCGGGTTGATAAGCGTACGGCCGATGGTATTGGTTCTGGTCGGGCGAATGACCATCGAGCCGATATATTTTTCTTGGTACCGAGTCAGGTCCCAAAGCCCACGCGGGGCAATTCTCGTATTGAAAAAATTCAATCGGATCGCGCGAGGTGAATAGAGGGCGAATTTCTTTGAATAAAAGTGTGAAAACGTGTCTCGGTAATCCTTGTCATGGTAGTCTTTCTCAATCAACACGCACTGGGCGACATCATGAAGGTAATGATAAATTTGACTCCAATCCCAGGGGGTCAAGAAATCCTGACAAAGATCAGACATTGATTGCCAATCTTCGGCTGATCGAAAATGAACCAACGGATGCGTACTATTTTTGTAATATACCGTCATGCCTCTCCTCGCCTCACAGATTCCTCGTTCAAACAATCCAACCGAAGTAATTTATTTAGCCACCTTAGAAAATTATGAGTTACCGTCGTTTGCTTGACTCCTATACGTACCGGTACTTGATGTCAAGAGTAAATTGCAAATGCCATCGTTTCAGTAAAATGAAAAGTTTTTCACCAGTTTGGTGACTACCTTGAGCGTTCAAGCGGCCGCTTCCAGCGAAACCCGGCCGGAAACCTTTGAACTTGCATTCAGACCGCCAAACCGTTATACACTGCTAGATTCTCCGAGGATTTTGGGATGCTGAACCGCCCGCCTTTGATCGGCGGCCGCGGCCCGAAGAAAGGGTGGTATCCATGAAACGCCTGCCGAGCCTGTTCGCCCTGACCCTGATAATGACATTGCTGGCCGCCCCGGCTTTCGCCGCCAACGGCCTGGATGCCACTTCCTCCGGCGTCCGCGCCGCGGGCATGGGCGGCACGGATCTGGCCATCGCCCTCGACGCGACCGCGATCGACACCAACCCGGCGGGCCTGATGCAGTTGACCGGCCACCGCGTCGATTTCGGTACCAGCCTGCTGATGCCGCAACTGCACTTCAAAAACGACCTCAACGACGCCGACGGCGAACCGCTTTACGTGCTCTCGCCCGTGGCGGCGTGGGGTTACAAGCTCAAGAACCTGCCGCTGGCGACCGGCTTCGGCGTCTTCACCCAGGGCGGCGCCGGTACTTCCAGTTTCGAGTTGAAACACGCGTTGCTCGGCAACGACACGCGTTACTACTCCAACATCCAGACCATCAAAATCGCGGGCGCGCTGGCCTGGGCGCCGCATCCCACCATCGCCTTGGGCGTCGCGCCGCATCTGTCGCTCTCGCGGATGGACCTCGATCTGCCCTACACCCGCGCCACCAAATGGCTGCGCGGCCACGCCGATCCGACCAACATGGAAACCTGGAATTCGGTTTTCCGGAAGCCGGTTTCGGAAGGCGGTTTCGGGTTTGACGAAGCGACCTTCCGCCTGCGGCTCAACAACGCGACGGCATACGGCGTCGGCTTGAAGGCGGGCGCGTTGTGGATGCCGATCGACGCGGTGCACGTCGGCGTCGCCTACACCCTGATGGTGCCGATGGATTACATCGGCCACGCCCGGATGGATCTCAAACCGCAACTCTCGGCCGGCCGCGAACGGCTGTACAAGGAACTGCTCCGCCAGGGATTGTCGGCGGAGGAAGCGGCGCGGCAGGCGGATTTGCAGATGCAGTTCTGGGGCATCGAGGACAACGATCTGGAATCCCGGTACGATTCGCACGTCGAGTTCACCTGGCCGCAACGGGCCGGCCTCGGATTGTCGTTCCGGCCGGGCGAAAGCTGGCTGCTGGGCGTCGACGGTTCGTTCATCAACTGGGCCAAGACGATGCAAAACGTCAAATGGGTGATCGAGAAGCCCAACAACCGCAACTCCAAGCACGTTCTCGGCCAGAAAAGAAAGAACACCATCCTGCACGAAAAATGGGACGATCAGTTCGTCGTCGCGGCGGGCGTGCAGTACGAATTCGTCGAAAATTTCTGGGGCCGGCTGGGCTACAACTACGGCAACAACCCGACCCCGGACGACAGCGTCACGCCGATTCTGCCGGGCATCCAGGAACACCACGCGACCGCCGGCCTCGGCTATCGCCACGGGATGTGGGAACTCAACGGTTTCTACGAATACGGCGTGCCCAACACGCAAAAAGCGGCCGACGAACATTGGTGGGCCGACGAATACAACGGCAGCGAGACCACCCAGGGCTCGCACAACGCCGGCGTGATGATGTCGCTGATGTTCTGATCGCCGTTCGCGCCAACCCGCGGGGCCGGCCTTTCGCCGGCCTCGTTTCATTTTCCGGTCGCGCTCCGGCGCGCGCCGCGCTACCGACGGGAGGTTTTCTCGTGTCGCACCACACCATGAACCCGGATGAACAACAACAGCAGGACCAACGCATTGCGCAGACGTTGTCGCGCATCCGCCACAAGATCCTCGTCATGAGCGGCAAGGGCGGCGTCGGCAAATCGACCGTCGCCGTCAATCTGGCCGCCGCCCTGGCGAAGGCCGGCCGGAAGGTCGGCGTGCTCGATGTCGACCTGCACGGACCGACCGTGCCGGTGCTGCTGGGCATCGTCGGCCAGCGGGCCGGCGCCTCGGAAGACGCCCTGCTGCCGCTGCCGGTATCGCCCAATCTGTCGGCGCTGTCCATCGGCAACCTGCTGGACGAAAACGACCGGGCGGTCATCTGGCGCGGCCCGATGAAAATCAGCGCCATCCGGCAGTTACTTGCCGACGTCGATTGGGGCGAACTGGATTACCTGATCATCGACTCCCCGCCGGGAACCGGCGACGAACCGCTGACCGTCGCGCAGACGATTCCCGACCTGCGGGCGCTGATCGTCACCACGCCGCAGGAAGTCAGTCTGGCGGACGTGCGCAAATCCATCGATTTCTGCAAAGCGGTGATGCTGCCGATCCTGGGCCTGGTGGAAAACCTGAGCGGCTACGTCTGTTCGCAGTGCGGCCATCTCGAGCCGCTTTTCGGCGAGGGCGGCGGCCGGCGGACGGCGGAAAAGTTCGAACTGCGGCTGCTCGGCCAGGTGCCGATCGACCCGGCCGTGGTGCGCGGCGGCGACGCCGGCCGGCCGTACGTGCTGGAAGAAGTCGAGGGACCGGCGAGCCGGGCTTTCGCGGAGATCGTCAAGGCCGTCGAGGAAAAGCTCGGCTGATCAATATTTGCCTTTGACCAGCGGCTTCAGGCGCCGGAAATAATCCTGCGGCTCGATTTGTTTGCGCCCCGCCTGGGCGGCCAGTTCCGCGGCGCGGTAGTACCGCCCCTTGCTCCACCACGACCGCAGATAAGCGCCGGCCGCCGGCTGGGCATACCAATCCTCGCCGTAACGCCGGGCCAGATCCGCCGCGAGCGTCGCTTCGAGCAGCCAGGCGCGCACATAGTCGGCCCCGGCCAGAAAATCGTCCGCGTCGGCATAGCAGCGCAGGCCGTCGTTTTCGTCGAGCGCGATCGCCGCCGCCTGGCCGTGCCAGCCGCGATACGCCTTCAGCGGCTCTTCCAGGCCCCGGTGCAGCACCATCTCGTACAACACCTTGGCGCAGTAACGCCGCAACTGATACAGCCGCTGATAGGCGACGAACCGCCCGAACGCCGTCGCGTCCTCTTCTTTGAAGTTGAACGCGCGTCGTAGGAAGCCGGGATCCGCGAACAACCCGTCGAACAGAAACGCGAAGGCGTCGGTGGCGGCGTGGTCGCCGAGCTGTTGAAATTCCCACAGCCCGGCGGTCGTGTTGGCGGCCTGCTGGGCGTGGCCCGTTTCGTGCCAGAGGGCCTGGTATTCGGCGAAACCGGCGGCCGGGATCAGCGTCAGGCGGACGTCGCCGGGCACGGCCACCGGATAGCACATCGCCCGAGGCGATTTGCGCGGCCGGTCGGCGTCGTCGACCTTGATCTTGTCGGCCGGCAATCCCAGACCGCCCAGAAAACTCCGCCAGCGGGGCAGCAGCTCGTCCTTGCCGAAGTACGCCGCGAAACGCTCGGCGCCGAACAGCCGCATCGTGTCGCAACGCCGCAGTTTGTCGGCCGGAAACCCAAGCTGGAAGGGCACCGCCCAGTTTTGCAGTTTGACGAACCCTTTTTGCGAATCGTCGAGGAATTGTTTGCAAGTGGCGGCGAAGGCCGTCAAATCGACGTGGCGCAACTGCGCGGCCAGCGCGAGGTAATCGGCGAAACCCAGCTCCTTGGCGAGCCGCTGCAGCCGCTGTTCCTTGCGCCGGTAGCGTTCGTTGGCCTCGCGCAGAATCGGCGCGACCGCGTTGCTCAGTTCCTGCCGCGCCGCGTAGTCCTTTTCGTCCCGCAGCAGGCGCGGCAGTTCGTAATAGGCGTAGTTCTTGCCGCTGTAATCGAAGCGGGCGCCGGCCAGGTAAGCGTCGATCTCGTCGTTCAGGCCCGCGACGCGCATGCCGACCATCTCGCCCAGCAGGTAGTCGCGGAAGAAGCCGTAGGCCTTTTTCTCGTCCGGATTGGTCGCCGCGGCCTCCGCCCGCATCAGCAAAAGCAGCGAGTCGATCGAAAACAGTTTTTCGTGCCCGTTGTACGTCGCGGCGAGGTCCGTTTTTTCGCCGGTCGTCCGCCGTTTCCAGCTCAATTCCATCTGTTCGCGGACCAGGCTCCCGGCCTCGTCGCGCAATTTGGCGATCGCCGTGCGGTCGGCAAGGGAAATCGCCGGCGTTTGGGCGAGCGCCGGGAAAAAACCGGCCAGCAGGCAGCCAATCAGCGTCGCGACAAACAGGCGGCCGAAGCGGTTCATGGGTTACCCGCGTAAATGGCGGCTCAGGCGGTCGAGCCGGCGTCGATCACGATGGTCTGCCCGGTGATGTAGTCCGAATCCGCGCCGGCGAGAAACACGGCGGTGGCCGCGATGTCGCCCGGTTGGATCAACTGATGGATCGCCTGGCGGTCCAACGCCTGTTTGAGGATTTCCTCGGAGTTCCACAGGGCGGCGGAAAAATCGGTCTTGACCAGGCCGGGGGCGATGGCGTTGACGCGGATGCCGAAGATGCCCCATTCGGCGGCGAGGGTCTGGGTCATCATCTGCAAGGCCGCCTTGCTCATGCCGTAAGCACCGAGCATCGGCGAAAAGCGGAAGCCGGCGGTGCTGGTGAGGTTGATGATTTTGCCGTACTGGCGTTTCTGCATCGGCTCAAGGCAGGCCTTGGCCAGCAGGAACGGGCCGAAAAAGTTGACCTCGAAGATTTTTTTCATCGCGGCTTCATCGCAGTACATCACCGGCCCGAAAACGGGATTGGTGGCGGCGTTGTTCACCAGGATGTCGATCTGGCCGTAGGTGTCGAGGGTTTTCTTGACCAGCCCCTGGATCTGTTCCGCCTGCCCGACGTGGGTCGCCACGGCCAGGGCTTCGCCGCCCGCCTCGCGGATCGACGCGGCCACGGCCTCGAGCGGCGCGGCTTTGCGCGAGGCCAGGACCACCTTGGCGCCCGCCGCGGCCAGATGCCGCGCGATGTGTTCCCCAATACCCCGGCTGGCGCCGGTGACGATCGCTACACGGTTCGCGAGTTTTTGTTCCATGATGCTCCTCGGATGGTACGGTTGCTGGGGGGCTATGGTAACACGCCGAACGATGGGCGCAACCAGCGGACGGACGGAGTTTAAAAAAATGACCCCAAAACAAGTTCGGGGGGATGGACCGGTATGGCACAAGCCGTGCGGTCGGGTCGAACTCGTTCCGGGGTCAGGGCTATTCCGGCCGCTCCGATCTATCGGCCGTCAGAGCATCCTCACTTTGCCGACATCCAGAGCAGGCGCTGTTCGGGGGCGTTTCCTTGCTTGTCTACGACACGGACATTTCCACCCATGGTTCCCACCAATTTTATGCAACTACCGTACCAGCGAAAAAATTTTCCTGCTCGCCGCGGGAAAGAACACGGTGAGCGGATTGGGGGGAAATCGCATTAAACGTTGTTTTCAAAATGATTTTTTAAATATCGACCGCATTCCGACGCCTGATTATTCGCGGTCGTAGAGGATCGCGAAGAAGCGATTGACGTGCTAAATATTCAGCGCTTATTCACCGGACGGTTGAAATCTCAGCAATTACCGTCTCGCCATGCGTCCGAGGTCACTCCGATTGTTCCGGATAATCCGGATAATAAGGAGTCATATTGACGTCGCTTTCACAGGCACGAAACTCGTCGATGTAATTCAAAATGATCGTCCGGCGCTGCTCAAGATCGATGGGATGAAAAGCCAGATCCACCTTGATGTCATACCAAGCGTCGCTCAGACAATCAGCGTCGTAGCCGCAATGCGAAAGCTCGGACCACTCCGGCTCGGAACAACCCGGATCCCAGAAATAACCGCCCATGAAGAAGCAAATCCATAAATCGGCGAAATCGTAACCGCTGTGCGGCAGACAAGCGGAAAAATCCTCGCAGCAGGATTGTTGATCCCAATTGTATTCGGCCAGGACGACGCAGGCTTGAAAGGCATCCAGGCATTCGTCCGGTTGGCCGCAATCGTAATCGCGGTCATCGTCGTCGTCGCCGCAAGCCGGAAGAATGCCGCCGACGACCGCCAGAATCATCAAGCCGATCAGTCCGAATTCCAATGTCATGATTCGTCGCACTTGCCGCCTTCTCTGGGTATCGTCCCTTGATGCAATTCACTCATGATTGAAATAATAACATTTCGCATTCGCTGTTGTCAAATTGATCAGATCGCTATTACCGGCGACGACGATCGCTCACTTCTCGATTCGCACCGTCACCAGCAGCACGTCGGAATGGGTGCGCGTGGTCGTCTCCCACGAGCGGAACAGGTCGGTCACGCGGTTCATCGACTCGCCGGAAACGCCGCCCAACAGGATCTGGTCGCCGTCGCGAACCCGCACGGTGGTGCTCAGGTCCATGAAGGGCTGATTGGCCGGTCCCTTGGCGGTATAAAGCGTCGCGCGCGGCATGATCTTCAACTCGACCTCGTCGCCGACGATCCGCGGCCGCACTTCCAACGCGGTCTGCACCGACGTGACCTGACCAGTCATCACCGGGCCCAGCTTGCCGGCCCAGGCGAACCGGTCGGGTTGATACACCTGCTTTTGCCCGGCCAGCAGGGTTGCCGTTTCACCTTCCAGCACGCGCACTTCGACGCGGCTCGCGTCGGTGTTGCGGTCGATGCGCCGCAGCGCCTTGCCCTGCCCGCCGATGGTGCCGTCGCGCGACCTGGCGTCGAACGGCAACCGGCCGACGCGCCAGCCGCCGCCGGCCGCCGTCCAATCGACCGCGACGCCCAGATTTTCGTACTCGTCCGCGCCGATCCGTTGCGCCGCGATGTAAACCGTCCGCGGTCGCACATCGAGCTGCGCCAGCGCCTGCCTGACCCGCGCGATCGCCGCCGGGCTGCCGGTCACGACCAGCGAGCCGGTGCGCGCGTCGACCGTGATCGTCCCCTCGGTTCCGAGCGCGGCCTGGAGCGCCGGCAACAGGTCTTCCGCTGTGCGGTATTGCGGCTTGAGCACCGCGAAGTCGTTGTCGGCGGCGTGAAGAATGATCGGCATCGCCAGTGTAACGAAAAGCATTGCGAGCAGGATCGAAAAACGGCGCATGACGATGGCCCTCCCGTCGTCTCAATATAAAACTTTCGCAGAGAAAAAACGAATCGGCAGGCTATCGAGCGAGGTCGCGACAAGGGCATCAATCGATTTTTCGCCAGACCAAATTCAGATCTAAAAACATCCACTCAAAACCACCGTTCGATAACTCATGGTAAGCCACAAGCTCGAATTCTCCATCGATTGTGCACCTCATGCTGGCATTGAATTGAAGATAATCAGGGTTTGATTGATCGAGACCGCAAAGATAAATTTCACCATTCGCCGAGGTCACCTCAACCGGTATTCCCCAAGATGAGTCGCAAAGAAGCTGATTGCCGTCGGAATGAATGGGAAACATCCAAAAACCGGATGACGCGCAGGACATGGTCAGCGTCGTGCCATCCGCCGGATTTTCATACAGGCCGGCGTATCGTTCCAAAATCTTTTGCGCTTTTTGGTAGTCTTCCTCGGAAACATCCTCGGGCTTGGGCGGCAGGCAATCATCGGCTGATTCGTCGGCGGTGGCAACGAAGGAATCCGCCTCGGCTTCAACCTCCACGGTGATCGAGCACGAACCTGATGGGTCGTTGTTATGATCGTCCGTGCAGGCGATTAAAAGAAAAAGGTAAAAAGTGACAAGCGCTAATATCAAAATGAAATGAATTTTTTTTGATTTCATTGGATTCTCCTTTTTTGGTCATTTCGCGGCCGAAATCACTACTATTTGGATAAATGAATCATATGAACACATAGTAATATAATGCCAAAAACGGCAACACAATACTATTTATTGAAAAATAGTATTGTATTTTTGGGGGTTCTTGCTGGTTGTCATGCCGCGTCAGGTGTGCCACTTTCAAGTTGTTGAACTTCCGACAACCAATCCCGGTAGGAGCCGAGCCATGAGCCTGCTCGCCGTTTTATTGCTGATCGTCGTTTTCCTGTTCGTCTGGTACGACCTCGCGCGGCGCTTCTACGGCGGGCGCGGCACCGAGGACGAAATCCAATTCGTCACCACCGACGACGGCTGGCGGCTGGCGCTGCACCGCTACCGGCCGCGCGGCGCGAACCCGCACGGCGAGCCGGTGCTGTTGCATCACGGGCTGGCTTCCAATTACCGCTCGTTCGACCTGAACGTCGATTCGCCGGCCGCGCCCGTGCCGTCGCTTCCCCACTGGCTGGCCGAGCGCGGCTACGACGTGTATGCCATCGACCTGCGCGGCCGGGGCGACAGCGAGCGCGCCGGCTGGGGCACGGATAAAACCTGGACCTGGTCGGTCGACGATTACATCGAAAAGGACGATCCGGCCTTCGTGCAGGCGATTCTGGCGCGCACGGGTTTCACCGATCTGCACTGGATCGGCCACAGCATGGGCGGAATTCTGCTGTTGGCGCACTGTGCGCGCGAGGGTTCGCCGCGGCTGGCCAGCGGCATCGCGGTCGGTTCCGGCCTGGCTTATCAAAACACCGGCTCGCATTACGAACGGCTCATCCCGTTCGCCGGAGTGACCCGTTACAAAAAGCGTTTTCCGTTCGGCTCGATGGCGAAGTTCTTCGCGCCCTTTGCCGGGTGGAAGAAAATCGGCCTGGACACCTTCAATTACTGCCCGGAGAACACCGCGCCGGCCGCCGCCAAGGCCATCTACGGCGGGGTCATCTGCAACACGAGCAGCCTGGTGGTGCGGCAAATGGCCTCCCTGTTCGGCGCGGACGGCCTGACCTCGCTGGACGGAAAAATCCGCTACCCCGAAATCGCGAAAAACGTCACCACGCCGCTGCTGCTCATCGCCGGCTCCCGCGACCATCAAAGTTCGATCGCTCTGGCCGACCGGACCTTGAAGCAATTGGCCGGCGAGCAGCACAAAACGCTCTTTTTCGGCAAGGATCACGGCCACCGCGAAAACTACGGCCACTTCGACCTGTTGGTCGGTTTGCACGCCGAAACCGAGGTCTTCCCGCACATCCTGGAATGGCTGCAAAGCCACCCCGCGAAACGGGCCGCCGGCAAAACGGGGAGTGAAGCGTAATTTCCCTTACAAAATCAAGGCTCTCTTGACACTCAGGGCCTACGTTCTTAATGTTTGGCCTCATTAATTAACAAACGCGGTCGAACCGTGTCTAAACGGAAATTATCGGTCGGTTTGTTTCGAGCAATCGTTCCATCGGGGTACCCTCATGATTGAAGTGAAAAACCTGGTCAAACGATACGGCGACTATCCGGCGGTGGACCGGATCAGTTTCCGGGTCGAAAAAGGGAAGATCCTCGGTTTTCTCGGCCCGAACGGCGCCGGCAAAACCACGACCATGCGGATCGTCACCGGCTTCATGCCGCCGACCGCGGGCGAAGTGACCATCGACGGTTACAACATTATGACCCACCCGATGGAAGCGCGGCGGCGCATCGGTTACCTGCCCGAGACCCCGCCGCTGTACCCGGATTTGACGGTCCGCGACTACCTGACGTTCGCCGCCCGCATCAAGGGCGTGCCGCGCAAGAAGGTCGCCGAGCGCGTGACGACCGTCGCCGGCAAATGCGGTGTCACCGACTACCTCGGCCGGCTGATCGCCGTGCTGTCGAAGGGCTACCGGCAACGGGTCGGCCTGGCGCAAGCCTTGGTGCACGATCCGGAAGTGCTGATTCTGGACGAGCCGACCATCGGCCTGGACCCGAACCAGATTCAGGAAATCCGCCAACTCATCCGCTCGCTGGCCGGCAATCACACCGTGGTGCTTTCGACGCACATCCTGCCCGAGGTGACGATGACCTGCGACGACGTGATCATCATCAGCAAGGGCAAGATAGTGGCGGCCGACACGCTGGAAAACCTGACCAGGTCCGGCGGCGGGCGCGCCCGGACCTATCTGCGGCTGGCCGAACCCGACGACAAGACGCTCGGCCTCCTGCAGAAAACGCCCGGCGTGGCCCGGGTCGAAACCGCGAAGGACCGGGGCGCTTTCTTCATCACCAGCCAACCGAACACCGATCCCTCGGCCGACCTCGGCGTGCTGGTGCTGCAACACGGCTGGGGTTTGCTTGAACTCCGCCACGAACGGCCGACGCTGGAGGAAGTCTTCAGCCGGCTGACCCTCGGCGAGGAGGATGCGGCTCATGCGTAACATTTGGGCGATCGCCGACAAGGAACTGCGGCAGTTTTTCGGCGGCTCGGTGGCCTACGTGGTCATGGCCGCTTTCCTGATGCTGACCGGGTTTTTCTTCTACGACATGGTGATGTCGTACAACCGTTACCTGGGCTACACCCAGATGAACCCGGCGATGATGGATCAGCTCAACATCAACGACCTGATCATCACGCCCCTCTTCCACAACATCAACGTGATCCTGTTGCTGATCGTGCCGCTCGTCACGATGCGGCTGTTCGCCGAGGAACGGAACCAGGGCACCGACGAAATGCTGCTGACCAGCCCGGTGAGCATCGGCCAGATCGTCACCGGCAAGTTCCTGGCGGCGACGGCTTTTTACCTGCTGCTCCTGCTGCTGACCGGCTTGTATCCGGCGATTCTGTTCAAGTACGCGAAGCCGGACATCGGCAAACTGGCGGCCGGTTACGCGGGCCTGATTTTGATGGGCGTTTCGTTCATCGCCTTCGGCCTGTTCGCCAGCACCCTGACGCGCAGCCAGGTCGTGGCGGCGATCGTCAGCTTCGCCGTGCTGCTGGTCTTCTGGATTCTGGGCTGGCTGGCCGAATCGCAGGCCGGCGTTTTCGGCAAAATCCTCAAATACCTGGCGATGACCGAGCACTTCGAGCGCTTCAGTCAAGGAATGATCGACACCAGCGACCTGCTGTACTTCGTCAGCTTCATCGCCTTCTTCTGGTTCATGGCCACCCGCGCCGTCGAATCGACCCGGTGGAGGTAAGCGGCCATGAAAACCTCTTATCGCATTTTCTTCTGGGAAGGCCTGGTGCTGGTGCTCTTCGCCGCCCTGACCCTGTTCTTCGTCAGTTTCGAGACGGTCTACGAGCTGCTGTTCCCGATCGTCTTCGGCGGCATCGGCCTGGCCGGGCTGGTGCTCGGCCTGGTGCTGTATCTGATCGACCTGAGCAAAACCGGCGAGAAGCGGCAGGGCGAGACGATGGGCGCCGGCCGCGTCAAACTGACCACCAAGTTCGGCGCCAACGCGATCACCTACTCGGCCGTTTTCCTCGGCATCCTGATCTTCGCCAACATCCTGGGCAGCGGCCACGTGAAAAAAATCGATCTGACCTCGGCGAAGGTCAACACCCTCTCCGACCAGACCAAGACCGTGCTGCAAAACCTGCCCGCCGGAACCGAACTGACGATGGTCGGCTTCTTTAAAACCGGCGAGGCCCGCAACTTCGAACAACTGGCCGGAAAATACAAAGACCTCGACCAACGGGTCACCTACCGCTCGATCGACCCCGACCTGTACCCCGAGGAAGTGAAGCGCTACGCGGTTTCCGAACGCGGCGCCATCGCCGTCTCCTGCGACCGGCCCGGCCAGAGCCCCGAGCAGAAGCAGACCGCCGACCGCTGCACCGGCCAGACCAACATCACGATGGATCTGTCCGAGCAGGGCCTGACCACGGCCGTCATCAAGGTGTCGGCGCCGCAGGCCGGCAAGATCTATTTCATCCAAGGCCACGGCGAAGTGCCGCTCGACGGCGCCGAGGAGCGCGGTTACGCCCTGATCCGCAAAGGGATCGAAAACGAGAATATCGTCCTCGAACCGTTGACGATGCTGACCTCGGCGCAGATTCCGCAGGACGCGCGGGCGCTGGTGATCGCCGGCCCGACGAAAAAATTCCAACCCGAGGAAGTCGCGGCGATCGGCAACTACCTGCAAGGCGGCGGCCGCGTACTGGCGATGATCGACCCGCAGACCGAAACCGGCCTGGAGGGCTTGCTCGCCGGTTACGGCATCCAGCCGCAGAACAACATCATCGTCGACCGCCAGGTCCGGATGTACCAGGGTTCGGTGCTCGGCCTGGACCCGATCGTCGTCAACTACGGCCCGCATGAAATCACGAAAAAATTTGGCGAGAACCCGACCCTGTTCCACGAGGCTCGCTCGCTGAAGATCATCACCGAGGGCCGGCTGGACGGCGTCGACACCCAACCGCTGCTCAACACCGGCGAGGAAAGCTGGGGCGAAACGGACTTCGGGTTCTTCGCCAAACAGGGCGTCGACCCGACGTTCGACCCGGCCAAGGATTCCAAAGGGCCGCTGGTGCTCGGCGCGGTCGCCGAGCGGACGTTCGGCGAGGGCGAGGCGAAAAAGACCGCGCGGCTGGCGGTCATCGGCGACAGCGATTTCATCGGCAACAAATACGCGCCGCAGGGCTACAACGCCGATCTGTTCTTCAACACGCTCAACTGGCTGACCGGCCAGGAAGCGTACATTTCGGTCCGGCCCAACAGCTTCGCGCCCGACGTCTTCACGATGACCGAGCAGGATACGGCGCTGTTGTTCTTCGCTTCGGTCTTCCTGCTGCCCCAATTCGCGGCGATGCTGGGCATCGGCGTGGCGATCCGGCGGCGGAGATAGCGATGAACGCGAAAAAGACCCTGGTCCTGGCGATCGTGCTGGCCGCGTTGGCGGCGGTGGTCGTGTTCTGGGAACTGCCGCAGCAACGGGAGAAAGAGCGGACGGATCTCGAGGGCGACAAGATTCTCGACCTCGCCTACGACGCGATCAACAAAATCGAACTGGAGCGCGGCGACGAGAAGCTGGCCTTCGAAAAGGAAGCGACCGGCGAGGATTGGCGGATGAAAAAGCCGTTCGACGACGAAACCGAACGCTGGATCGTCCAATCGCTGATCAGCGCCGTCCGCTACGCCCACCCGACGCGCACCCTCGACAAACCGGGCGCCGAAGCGCTGACCCGCTTCGGCCTGGACAAACCGCGCGCCGTGCTGACCTTCGATGCCGGATCGGTCACCAAGCGCCTGCGCATCGGCGCGAAAAACCCGATCGGCCAAACGGTATACCTCAAACCGGAAGACCGGGACGTCGTGTTTCTGGTGCCGGAAAGCACCCTGGCGAGCCTCGATAAGCCCGCCGACGATTTCCGCCGGCGCGACCTGCTCGCCCCGGCCGATCCCACCCTCAAGATCAACCGGCTGACCCTCGCGGTCGCCGGCCGGCCCGAACTGACCCTGGTGCCGGCGACGCCGCCTAAAACCGAGGGCGAAAAGGACGCCGCGCCGGAAATGCCCGAGGACCAGATCTGGCACCTCGACGAGCCGACCGGGCCCGTGGCCGATCCGGAAACCGTGCGCACCCTGCTGGATCTGGTCTCCGGGCTGAAAGCCGCCCGTTTCATCGGCCCGCTCGGCGCCGAGAACCAAAACTACGGCCTGGACAAGCCGAGCCTGACGGTCACCGCCGTCTACGGCGAAGGCGACAAACAGAAGACCCTGACGCTGACGATCGGCGGCACCGCCGAAACGCCCACCGAATGGTACGCGACGGTCAGCGGCCGGCCGTATGTCGCGATGCTGCTCGAATCGGCCTTTCAGGGTCTACGCCTCGAACGGGCCGATCTGCGCGACCGCCGGTTGCTGGCCGGAATCGATCCGGCCAAGGTCGAATCGATCGACTTGCAAAGCGCGAAGACGTCGTTTAAAATCTCGCGTTCCGTGGACGGTTGGCAGTTTGCCGATGAAACGCCGGCCGACAAGGAAAGTGTCGAAAAATGTTTGCGCGCCGTCGCCAAATGGCGGGCGCAGGAGTTGGCGGACGGTCCGCGCGGCGCCCGGTTGGCCCGGGCGGTCAAGGGCAATCAGGTGACGAGCCTGGTCCTGACCGACGCGGACGGCAAGGTTTTGGAAAGCATTCGTTTTTCCGAACCACTGGATCCGGGGAAAATCGCCCCGGTGAAAAAAGCCGTAGCCAAGGCCGAAACGGAAGAGAAGCCGGCCGAAAGCGCGGAACGCCTGGTGGCGCTGGTCGCCAACGGGTATCCGCACACGGCGTATCTGGTGAAACCGGACGTCTTGAACGATCTCCCCGGGAGCATCGAGGAATTCAAGGCGACCGAACGGGACGACGCGAAGCAAGCCGCCGCGGCCGGCGGCCAATCGCCGAGCGAAGTCCAGACGATGCCGCCCGCCGAAATTCCGGCGGCGGCCCCGGGCGCACCGCCGGCGGAATGAATTTCGCCGGCTGACGCGTCGCGGATGATGGTTACCTTTAACCGGTAAGGGGGACAGGCGATGGCCCGAGTGACCGTGGAAGACTGCATCGAACGGATTCCGAATCGTTTCGCGCTGGTTCTGGCGACCGCCAAGCGCACCAAGCAATTGATGCGCGGCAGCCGTTATCTGGGCGAGGAAGCGACCGACAACAAACACGTGGTGAACGCCTTGCGCGAAATCGCCGCCAACAAGGTTCACCTGGCGCAAAACCTGAAAGAAGTCGAGCAAATCGCCGAGGAACTGTAAAGGAGCTGAGGATGTCCACCATTTCCAAGCCGGAACAGATTTACGATGTCCGACTCATCGAACGCCACCTGGCCGCTGGTAAAATAAAGAAGGCCGAGTTGGATCAATATCTCAAGCAGTTGGCCGATGTCGCGGAAAACAGCGAGATCATTTCCAAGGAAATTTTGTTCGATCACCTGCCGCCGGAATCCAAATAACGATCCTCGCGGCGATCCAGCGCGAAGCAAACCGCCGAAAAGCATGCGGAAAACGCGGAAATGATCAACAAAGACTATTACGAAATCCTGGGTCTGAGCCGCGGCGCCACGGATGCCGACGTCAAGAAGGCATACCGTAAAATCGCTCTGGAATCCCATCCGGACCGCAATCCCGACAATCCCGAGGCCGAACGGCGCTTCAAAGAAGCCAGTGAAGCCTATCAAGTGCTTTCCGATCCCGAAAAACGCCGCATCTACGACACCTATGGTCATGACGGCTTGAAAGGCCAGGGGTTCACCGGCTTTTCGAGTTTCGAGGACATTTTTTCCTCGATGGGCGGCATCTTCGAGGAATTTTTCAATTTCGGCGGCGGCCGGCGGCGCTCCGGGCCGCGGCGCGGCGCCGATCTGCGCTACGACCTGGAACTCGAGTTCGAGGAAGCGGTCTTCGGCGCCACCAAGGAAATCGAAATCGGGCATCACGCCGTCTGCAAACATTGCAACGGCACCAAAATGGAGCCCGGCAGCAGCGCCGTCACCTGCCCGACCTGCGGCGGCGTCGGCGAAGTCCGCCGCAGCCAGGGTTTCTTCACTCTGACGACCACCTGCCCCCATTGCCGGGGCGCCGGACGGATCATCCAAAACCCTTGCCGCGAATGCCGCGGCTCGGGCACGCAACTCGAAAACACGAAGACCACCATCAACATTCCCGCCGGCGTCGAGGACGGCAACCAATTGCGCCTTCCCGGCAAGGGCGAAACCGGCGAAACCAGCGCCCAGCCGGGCGATTTGTTCATCGTCCTGCACGTCAAACCGCACGATTTCTTCCAGCGGCGGAATTACGATCTGATCGCCGAACTACCCATTTCCTTCTGCCACGCGGCCCTGGGCGCCACCATCGAGGTGCCGACGCTCGACGGCAACGTCAATCTGAAAATCCCGAAGGGGACGCAGCCCGGCCACCCCTTGAAGGTGCCCGGCAAGGGCGTGCCGCATCTGCACGGTTACGGTCGCGGCGACCTGGTTTTCATCGTCAACGTGGAAATTCCGCGCCATTTGACCAAGGAACAGGAAGATTTGCTGCGCCAACTGGCCGCTTGCGAGGAAGGCTCGCGAAAAACCAAAAGCAAAAGCAAGAAAAAAGACAGCTGGTTCGACAAGATCAAAGACATCGCCCTGGGTTGATTTCCCGGCGGCGAAGACAAATCGCCTCCCGGCGATACTTTCGGACAAACTTGACTTCGCCGATCCGTCGGCTACAATCGAGACGAATCGTACCATCCGCAAATATTTCAAGGTGAGGATTGGATAGCTAATGGCTCCTGAAAACAATCAACCCGAGGCCATCATTTTCAAAAAAAACGAGGTCTCGCCCAATTTCCAGGTCGGAACCCCGATTTTTTTCGAATTAACGCAAAAAAGCCGGCGGTTGCGCGCCCAGGCGACGCTGATCGGCTGGTCCCGGCCGCATATTCTGATCACCTCGCTGCCCATGGAAAGCCGCCTGTTGATCATTCCGACGGGCACCGAATTGATCGTCCGCTATCTGTTGGAAGGTGCGGTTTACGGCTTCATCACTCGGCTGATCCACAAACAGCAAGAACCGTTCGGCATGTGGATTCTGGAATATCCGGAAGTCGTCGAAATCAAAAACCTGCGTCGCAGCCCGCGTATCCCACTTTACCTGAAGGTCGGCACCGGCACCGGCGACGAATGGGAAATGCTGGATCTTTCCAATTTCGGCGCGCTCCTGGTTTCCAACGACGAGCAATTCATCGGCGACGACGTGGAACTGTCCTTCACCCTACCCGACGGCAATCAGGTCGATAACCTGAAAACCAAGGTCGTCCGGGTCAATTATTCCAAGGAAGAAAGCCTGGTCGGTGTGCAATTCGACGAAGACGACCTCGTAAACCTTGGAAAAATAAAGAAATATATCGAAAGCTGCCTGCGGCGGCAGGTCGTCTCGCAGAATCTCAAATAGTCGCGCGTGTTTTCACTCGGTACTGTTTCATTCGGGACACAGCTTTTTTGTTTAGACGTTTGCCGCGCCTGACGATACGAATATCGAAATGATGTGTTTGACATCGTCAAATTACCTGAAGTTTTAGGCAGGTAACCATTTGGGAGATTTCGCATGAACGTCGAATTCGTGAACCCTTTCCTCAGCGCTATTTTAAACGTTCTCTCCACCATGGCGATGACCGAGGCAAAGGCCGGGAAGCCGTTTATCAAATCTTCCAATATGGCCAGCGGCGAGGTCACCGGCATGATCGGCCTGGCGGGCAATCAGGTTCGCGGCTCGCTGGCGATCAATTTCTCGCGCGAAGCCATCCTGCACATCGCATCACAGATGCTGGGTGAAAGCTTCACGGAAATCGACGACACCGTGAAGGACGTGGTCGGCGAAATCACCAACATGGTCACCGGCGGCGCGAAGAAAAGCCTGGCCGAACAGGGCTACCGCTTTGAAATGGCCATCCCGACCACCATCACCGGCAAAAGCCATACGATCACCCACAAGACCCACGGCCCGATCATCGTCGTGCCCTTTACCATCGACGGCACCGGTGAATTCTACGTTGAAGTCTGTTTCGAGGACGTGTGACCGCGGGCGCGCGGTCGGGGCAAGACGATCCGGCTAATCTTCGACCTGCAACAAAGTTTCCTCGGCTTCTTTCTTTTTTACCAGCGCCTGCTCGGCCGCCTCGCGTATCTCGCGATGGACGTTGCCGTCGTTGAGCACCTCGCGCAACTCCTGCCGCTTGAGGGTCGGCAGCAGCGCCATGGCGATCTGCGGCGGCGTGTACGGATTGCGCACCAGCGACAACCGCACGTCCGGCCGGGCGCGCCATTTGGCGCTTTCAAAAATCACCTGCAGGATTTCCGGCCGGTTGGGCCGGCGGGCCGAGATGGCCACCACCATTTTTTCGGTCAGGCGCGGGTTGGTCAACAGATCGCGGATCACGCGCGGGCTGACGTCGTAGCCGACGCGGGTCAACAGGTCGGGATCGAGGCTGCGCGCGGCGCTGGCGCGTTCGCCGACGGTCAGATTCGGCAGGCCGTACTTGAGAAACGACTCCTCATCGCCTTCCGGCGATTTGACGGGCTTGATGGTGCGAAACAGGTTGCAGACGTCGGTATGCTTTTGCCGGGCCGCGGCGTGATAGATCCGCCCGACGCGCAGCTTGCCGAGCGTCTCGAAGATGAGTTGGGCGTCGATGCCGGAGGAAACGAGCGCTTTGCAGGCGGAATCGCCTTGCAAGGCGCGGGCCTGGATTTCGTGCAGCACCTCGGCGATCACCTCGTCGTCCAGCGGTTCGATCCGGCGCACGAAAAAATGGCGGCGCAGGGACAGGTCGACGATCTGATCGGCAAAACGCACCAGATTGGCGATGGTTTCCTGAACGAGTTCCGCGGTGATTTTTTCCGCCACGCGCCGCATCCTTTCGCCTTCGGTCTGCCCGTAGAGTAGCAACCGCCGCGCCGGCGGTCAAAGCGCGTTTGGCCGAGGGGATCAGAAGAAGATTTTTTTGATCGTTCGTTTGACGCTGGAAAAATCGATGTCTTTTTTCAGCAGGCTGCCGAGCTTTTCCTTTTCCTTGCCTTCCAGCTCGACGCGTTCGCGCTCGCGGTCGACCTGCAGCTTGCGCAGTTCGCCCTTCGCTTCCTCGTTGTTTTTGTTGTAGCGGAAAGCCAGCGCGAACATCTGGCGGGCTTTTTCCTTGTTGCCGAAGCCCAGCAGGATTTTGCCCAGGAAGAAATAGCCCTTGTCGCCCTTCGGATTGATTTTGATCGACCGTTCGATCGATTCGCGGGCCTGGTTGGAGCGCTCGCCCTCGGGGCGTTCGGAGTTGTTGAAGCAGGCCCAGCCGTAAAAGGCGTGATACTCGCCTTCCTCCGGGAACAGGTCGCACGCCTCCCGGAAGTGGGTTTCGGCCTCGGCGAAACGCCCGCGCCGCAATGACAGCACGCCCTGGTTGAAGGCGCGTTCGGCGGCCAGGATCGTGGTGATGCGGCGTTCCTTCAGTTCCTCGCCCATGCCCGAAAGCCGCCGGTCGTATTCGGCGCGTTTCGCCACGTTCGCCAGCACGTTGTAGGCCAGGGTCAGCGATTGCACCACGCGGTTGGCCTTGTCTTTCAGTTCCGGGTCGCTCAGCGTGGCGATCTTGTCGGCGTGGTATTTTTTCACCAGGTTGTGATAGGCCATCTTGATCGCCAGCTCGCCGGCGTTGCGCGGCACGTCGAGCAATTCGTAGTGATTGCTTTGCTCGATCCGCAAAAACAGATTCAGCAACCCCTGAATCCATTCGTCGTCCACCGCGGACTGGTCGGCTTCCACCTCGTCGATCGGCGCCAGTTCGCCGGCCGGCGACGGCTTGATTTCCTGCTGCTCGAATTGCGCCAACTCCGCTTCCAGGTCGGGCGCCAGTTCGCTGCTCGGCGGCGGGGGCGACGCTGGAATGGGCGCCGTCGTTTCCGGTGCATCTTCAAAGACGAACAACAGATCGTCGTCACCGGCGGTCGCGGCCGGCGCGGCGGGGGATTCGTCGATCGGTTTCAAATCGACGGGCGCCGGCGCCTCGCTTTCCGGATCCTGCCAGTCGATCTCGGTCAAATCGACCGTGACATCCTCGGCAAAGGTGGGTTCGACCACGGTGCGCGCCGGGCGCGGCGGCGAGGCGGGCTGCGGCGGCCGGGCGGGAGCCTCTTCTTCCTCGCGGCGCCGGTCGAACATCCGTAAAATCAACATGGCATAAAGGAGCAGGAAGGTCTGTTCGCGTTCGAGCGGCGAGGCGGCGACGATTTCGGCGAGCGTCCGCCGGCCGTCGATCAGGGAATGCAGCCGCCAGATTTCCTCGCCCAATTCGACCATCCGGCGGTCGAACGGCAACGGTTCCGCGGGCACCACCACCTGATCGCCCACCTCGGCGAACATCTCCTCCACCGAGGCTGCGTCGTAAGAATGCAAAACGCCGTCGAGGATGAGCCGCGGCATCGGCAATTCGAAAATCGTCAGGCTGAGCTTGTCGAAGGCGACTTCGTCGAAGTAGTACGAACCTTCGAGCCATTGAAAGAGATTGAGCAGTTTCTCGCGCATCTGCTGGCGCAGGGCCTGGTAGAGCTGCATCGGGTTGAGGATGCCCAGCTCGACCATCGCCCCGCCCTGCCGGCGCCCGAAGGCGGCCATGTTTTCGAGCGAGAGCATGACGTCCTGCTCGCTGACGATCCCCTGCCGCATCAACACCTGGCCCAGGCTTTCCTGGCGGCTTTCGCTTTCGACGTAGACGGCGCGGCCCTCGTCGAAATAAACGTGCTTGTAATTGCCCTGGTGCGACAGCTCGAGAATGCCGGTCTTCCGGCTGTAATAAAGATAGGCCATCAGCTCGGGAACGCTGATTTCCTCCAGCAGCCCCTCGCGCGGAAATTCCTCGTCGCTTTCCGCCGCGTCGACCTCAGCCAGCTCCGGAAGTTCTTCCGTGAGCGGCTCGGCGGCCGCGGCCGCCGGCGGCTTGGCTTCGAACAAATCGGTCATCTCGGCCAGCAGATCGGCCAGCGGGTTGTCGGCGCCGGACGGGGGTTTGATGCCTTCGTTGATCTGGGCGACCTTCGGGGCGCGATCGAGCAATTCCGTGCCGGCGATGTCCGCCAGCGTTTTATCGAGCAGATCGTCGAGCGAGATTTCCGGCTCGCGCGCCGCGTGGGCCGGCGTGGGCCGGTTCGTCGCCGACGTGGTTTCGGGCGGGGCGGCCGCGGTCGCCGGCGGCCGGCTCGGCCGCTCGCGCGGGGGCCGCGCGGCGATCAATTTCTCGACGTCCTCGACCAGCGCCTTGGGCATGTAAGGCGATTGGTAATAGCGATCGGCTTTCCACAATTTGAGAACGCGTTCGGCCATGTTGGTCTGGCGAAAGAGGCTGCTGACGATCACGATGGGGATTTGATCGCCGTCCGGATCGCTCTTGATCCGCTGGCAGAGTTCGCCGCCCGACAGTTTGGGAATCAGCACGTCGATGACGATCGCGGCCGGCAAATGCTCCTTGAACAGGTCGAACCCCGCCAGGCCGTCCGCGGCCGGTATGACCTCGAAGCCTTCTTTTTCGAAAAAGGTGGAAATGCGGCGCAATTCGCCGCGGTTGTTAATGACAATGAGGATTTTTTCCACGCGTAATAACCTTTTGTCGCCTCATCATTTTCCTTCGTGCACAGTAAGATATAAATCCTTGTTATGTCAAGTTTTATTCCGTATCCCCTTTCGGCCCCCCGCCGGCGACGGCAGCGGGCGGCCCTTTTTACTTGACATCCGGGCCTCGCTTGCTTGAAGCTGTTTGCATGGAACCGGAAAGCAAACAGGTCGAAAAGCAAGTTTCTTTAGAGAATATAACCGTTTTTCGTCCCCCGCAAAAAACGCCGCCCATCGTCTGGGTCCGCCGCGTCGTGGTGTGGTCCGTGGTGATCGCCGTTTTTTCGTGGGCGTTCGTTTCCTGTTACCGCGTTTTTTCGCACGGGAAGGTTAAAACGCCCAACCTGGTCAACGTCAACGTCGCCCGCACCCTGCCGCCCTCGACCGGCGAATACAAATTTGAAAAGGCCCGCGACCTTTTCGTCGCCGGCCGCAATCTCTTGCGCGCCGGCGATTTCTCCGGCCTGGCGACGCTGGAGGAAGTGCTCCGGTCCTACCCCGATTCGCCGCAGGCACGCCAGGCGTTGCTGGTCATCGCCGCCACCCAGCGTTATCAGTTGAAGCAGCCGAAAAAGGCGCTCGCCGAGTACGAACGTTTCGTGCGGACCTACCCCGAGGACGCGCAGGTCGTCCGCGCCCTCGCCGCCATTCGTTCGTTGTCGGGTGAATTGAAGGAAACCGATTCGAGCGACACCCTGGCCCGCCTCGCGCTGGCGAAGGTCGCCGACAATCCCCCGGCGAAAGCCCGGCTGGAAAAGTGGCTGACCCCGAAACCTTAAGCGATTATTTCGCCGCGGCGGTTTGCTTGCCCCAGAGCCGCACGATGTCTTCCACCACCTTGGCCTTGATGCGCAGTCGTTCGTCCTTGGACGAGGCGGTGATCTTGCCGCCCGCGGCGGTGGGATGGCCGCCGCCCAGTTCGAGCTGGTCGAGAATGGCGGCGCAGTCGTGCAGCCGCAGTTGCTCTTTCAGGAAGGGGTTGAGCGACAGGCTCAGCCGCAGGTCGTTGGTTTTACGGCCGCCCATGACGACGGGTTGAATCGAAAGCACCGCGCCGGCCTTCGGGAACAGGGTATAGGCGAGATTTTTCGAGAAGCGCGGCGCGACTTTCATCTCGGAAAAATCGAGCACGCAGATCTGGCCGTTGCCCACCAGTTCGCCCAGCCGGCCGATGGTTTCGGCGGCGCGCTTGCCGTGTTCCTGGTTTTTCGCGAACCGTTCCCGCACTTCCTGGTATTCGGCGACCTCGGAAAGCGGCTTGGTCTGCACCATGGTCACCAGCCGCAGCAGATATTTCCGCGCCTGTTGCAGATCTTCGTTGGGCAGAAAAATCGTGCTGTTCAGGATGTTCTCCGGCGTCTCGGCCAGCCAATCCTCGATCGTGGCGTAATCCATCGAATCAACCCGGTCGGTCGCCGCGACGGTTTCGGCCAGAAACGGCGGAAAATTCACGCTGCTTTTCAGATGGTCGTAAATGACCCGCGCCGCCGAGGGGGCTTCGTAGGCGGCGCCCTCGCCCACCGACCAGGCCATCTGGCGGGCTTCCTCGATGTTGCCCGCGTGGTGATCGAACCAGGCGCGCACCGGATAGGACGGATGGGGCAGATCGCACACGACATCCTTCGGGCCGAAGGTGTTGCGACGCAACGACTCGGGGCCGGTGAAGAAAACGAAGGTGTGCCGCGTCCACAGCGACGCCAGCGCCGCCGACACGATGCCGTCGAAATCGCCGTGCGACACGATTTGCGGTCCTTGCATGCAATCCCCCTTTCCGGGAGAGCCTTTCTATCAGAAGACGACGCCCGGAGAAAGAGCGGCGGCGCGGGGCGGCGGATTTTTGTCGGGATTCTTCCGCCGGCGTCTGGACGAGCGGCGCGCGAGGTGCGAGAATTATCGTCTCCAATCGACTGGGTTCGCGAAAAACCAATGTATAGAGGGGTGGTGCCATGAACGAGTTCCGTTTCGACGGGCGGGTGGCGATCGTCACGGGAGCGGGCCGCGGCTTGGGGCGGGCGCACGCGCTGTTGCTGGCGTCGCGCGGCTGCAAGGTGCTGATCAACGATCTGGGCGGCGCGTGGACCGGCGAAGGCGGCGGTTCGGCCGAACCGGCCGAGCTGGTCGTCCGGGAAATCAAAAACGAGGGCGGCGAGGCCGCGGCGAATTACGATTCGGTGCTCGACGGCGCGAAGATCGTTCAGGCGGCGCTGGACCATTTCGGCCGGGTGGACATCGTCATCAACAACGCGGGCATTTTGCGCGATGTGTCGTTTCACAAAATGACCGACGACGACTGGAACAAAATCCTCGACGTTCACGTCCAGGGCACCTACCGCCTCATGCACGCCGCCTGGCCGCACCTGCGCGACCAGAATTACGGCCGCGTCATCATGACCACCTCGGCGGCGGGCCTCTACGGCAACTTCGGGCAGGTCAATTACTCGACCGCGAAAATGGCCGTCATCGGGATGGGCCTGTCGCTGGCCGCTGAGGGCGCCAAGCGCAACGTCCACGTCAACATGATCGCCCCGATCGCCGGCAGCCGCATGACCGAAACGGTGCTGCCCAAGGAAATCTGCGAGAAGCTCAAACCCGAGTACGTCTCGCCGCTGGTCGGCTACCTGTGCAGCGAGGGCTGCGAGGAAAACGGCGCGATTTACGAGGTCGGCGCGGGCGTCATCGCGCGGGTGCGCTGGCTGCGGTCGCCCGGCGTGGCGCTGCCGCTCAAGGACGGCCTCACCATGGAAAAAATCGCCGAGCATTGGCCGGCCGCCAACAAAATGGCGGGCGGGCAGCTCGTTTCCTCGTTGCAGGAATCGAGCATGATCACCATGCAGAACCTATCGTCGGCCGAGTAAACCGGCGAACGGCAGCGGCCGAAACCAGACGCAAAAAAAAGGCGACCCGCCAGGGCCGCCTTTTCTTCGTTTGACCGGACGCGAGCTATTGCAGATTGATCTTCTGCAACGGGCTGGCCGTCGCCGGCCTGGCCGCGCCGAAACCGCCGCCCCGTTGCAAATACGCGGCGAAATCCTGCATCAGCGCGTTGTAGAGCAGGTTGCCCAGCACCACGCCGCCCTCGGGGGTCGGGTGCAGCAGATCGCCGGCGCCCAGCCGCGGGCTCGCCTGGTACCACCGGGCCATCGCGCCGTCGCCGCCCATCGCCTCGAAAATACTCCAGTAGGCGACCTTCGCCTCCGCCGCGGCTTCCTTCTGCTTCGCGGCCACTTTCTGGACGCGCCCGTCGCTGACCAGATTGGGGCCCTGCTTAAGCGCCGAATCGTTCGGGCTGGTGACCAGGATCGCGACGTTCGGCAACGCCTGACGGACCACCGCGATGTCCTCGAGCAGGTCTTTTTTCGCCTGTTCGGGGGCGAAATTGGAGCGCGCCTCGTTGCCGCCGTAGCTGAGAATGACCAGGTTCGGATTGCGGTGGCGCAGCATGTTGATGAAGTGATCGCGCTGGATGGTGAGCAGCGCGCCGGCGCCGACGCCGTTGGTGCCCAGGGCGTCGTAGACCACGCCGGGCACGTCGCGCTCGAGGATGACGCCGTAGGCGCGCGTTCCCTTGTTCGGCGCGACGAGCGTCAGTTCATGCGCGCCGTCCGCCACGGCGACTTCGGTGTAGGCGTCGCGGGCCGGCGAGCCGGTCGTCGGGATCAGGCCGAGCCGCTTGCCGTCGACCTCCACCTCGAGCGGACCGTTTTGCGGATCGACCGGATACAGAATCTGGAAGCGCGAGACGGAGCGGCCGGTCTGACCTTTTTTGGAAGTGCCGAAAACCGCTTCCGCCTTGGCCTTGTAAGCGAACGAGAGCGCGCCGCCCAGGCCGAAGCGGCGATCCTTCTGGCTGCTGTCGTAAAGCGCGTAGGCGATCCAGGACGCGGCCGGTTCGTGCAACACGTCGTAGGGTCGATACCACGGCTGCGGCCGGCTGACGTTGACCCATCCGTGGCCGGCGTCGCCCCATTTCATCTGCATCCGGCGGCGCGCCTGGCCGGAAACCAGATCCATCTCGATCAGCGAATCGCCGAAGTGGCAGATGCGGGTGATCGCTCCGGGCTGTTTGGCCGCCGTCCGCGCCAAAGCCGCGTAAAACGAATCGAGCGGATGCGCGCCCGCCTGATCCTCGATCGCCGGCGTCTTTTCCGCCCGCTCGGCGGCCAAAGACTGCAAGATCGCGCCGGTATCGGCGGCAACCGCGGCGCCAAGCGGGATCAACAACGCCAGCGAGAATAACAATGCTAATGCGCCCATTCCCCATAACATCACGGGCCGAGTCATCGATGCCTCCTGATTTTCACCGTTCGGGGAACAACCAACCGCCTCCCCAATGAAGGAAATATTCATCCTTCGGCGGTCATTCGCGGGTGAATTTTTCGGTGGAACCCCTTTAATAAAAAATACAAAGCCATTTTCTTTCTATTCATACTCATATTTTCAAATGAGGCAAGTCCGTAAAATCATTCCTTTCCTTGGGGATGATCCATCCGCTGAACGGTCGCGAAAAGCCGGCTCAATCCGCCCAGTAGCGGCGGCGGCCCTGCTGGAAATCGAGCTGCAGGCGCCGGGTTCCCAGTTCGATCGCGGTGACGTTGTCGCCGAACTCCTGGTAGCAATACGGGTTGTCGAACCGCGCGTAGGGGCCGAGATCCACCGTTTCGCCGTCGACGACCATCGCGCCGGTATAACCGACTTCGACCGTGCCGCGGCTGGGTGATTCGTAGGTCACGGCATCGCCGATCGTCACCGTCGCGTTTTGGATGTCGGCGACGAATTGCGCGAACGAGCCGTTTTCCGCCGCGTCGCCCAATTCGACGAGCCACACGTTCTCCCGTGCGTCGGCGATCAATTCGTAGTCGTTTTCCGTCGACCAGACCGGCGGTTCCTGCGAATACAGCGCCACGTAGGCGTCGCCTTTGCGGCCGATGGTCCAGTGTTCGTCCTGGACCAATTCGTCGAATTCGTTCTTCGGGAAATAGGCATGCGAGTAATCGACGAACAGGTACTGATCGAGCAACGGAATGTCCGGCCGCCGGTATTGGAAGACGCCGACGTTCTTGAACATCGTCGCCCGCGGCGTCCAGCCGCCGGTCCAGGGTCCGGCCATGTAGTCGTCGGCCAGCCCGCCCGGATACGAAGTGAACACGTAGGCGTCGGCATCGAGCGTCGCCTGCCAGATGTGAATCTGGGCGGTCCACATGCCCGGATTGTAATCCTGTGCGCCGGAAAGCTGATAATCCGGCGTCCGGTAGGTGTAGGTGCCCATCGTTTCCAGCGCCACGCCGCGCGACATCGGCTCCAGCAGGGTGGAGACGAATTTCAACAACGGACTGCCGACCAGGAAGCGCAGGAAGGCGAGGTCGCTCCACAGGAAACCGTCCCACATGTCGAAATTTTCCACGAGGTCGAACGTGCCGGTAACGATATCGGGCGCCACGTAGCCGGTGGCCCCCCACCAGAAGAGGATGTCGTCCCAATCCTCGTAGCCGATGCCGTAATCCGGGCCGTCGGCGATGTCGATGCTGTCCCGCTGCCGGTGCTCCAGTTCGTTGAGCGCGTCGTTCGCGACGTCTTCCAGCACGGCCGGCGGCCAGTAGAAATCGCTGGTCGCCAGGTGCGTGGCGCTGAAGTTGCCGCTGCCGTTGCGGGTTCCTAGCCCCAGCATGATCCAGGCCGCGCCATCGGTCGAATCGGACAAGCCGCCGAGCAGATGGCTCTGGTAGGTGCGGCCGTGCGTCGTGGCATACAGCCCGCGGTAATAGTTGGCGGCCATGTCGAAAGCGAGAATATCCAGGGTCATCGCGGCCTTGGTTCGTGCGGTATCGTCCTCGGCGAAATCGACCAGGTTGACCAGCGCCGGCATATCCTCGTTGAAGTAAACGTTCGAGTGCCATTCGGAAAAGCCGAATTTGCCGCGGAAATCGAGCCAGCGCAGAACCTGCGGCAAGGCATGGGCCACGTGCTCGGCGCCGGTCATGCCGGCATTCGGAAACACGTCGTCGGGGAACAACTGCCCGGCCAGCAACTCGGCGGAATGAAACAGGATTTGGTGATTTTCCGACCACCAGCACATCGTGTCCGGCCCGGTTTCGTCCAGCCAGTATTTGAAGTTGAGCACCGCGGCCTCGATGTCCGCCTTCAACTCCGTCGGCAGCACGTTCCGGTCGCGATCGAGATACAACAGGCGCAACAGGGAATTCAGGTCGAAATCCGCGGTGTCCTCGCGGGCGTTGATCTCCGCCAGGCTTTCCTGAATGGCCGTTTCGCTGTAGGTCGTTTCGCCGTTGTAAACCCGGCAGACCTGGCCGTAGACGCCGCCGTCGGGCGGGGCATTGTCGGCGTCGCACGCCGCCAGGTACTCGGCCTGCCGGCTCAGAAAACCATCCGTCGGCTCGATTGGATCGCCGGGATCGGTATCGTCGTTGTCGTCATTGTCGTCGTTGTCGTCATTGTCGTCATTATCGTCATTGTCATCATTGTCGTCATTGTCGTCATCGTTATCGTCATCATCGTCGGCGACGGAGCTATCGTCATCGTCATCGTCAACCGATGAAGAATCATCATCATCGTCATCGCCGCATGCCGCCAGCGAAAAAAGCGCCAGAAGTGAGAGAATGAACAACAGCCCGCAATAGAGTTTCATGCCGCGATTTCCTTTCCCCGAAATGGCGCTCGATTATAAAACGTCCGCCGCGCCGCCGGTAGACGGTAAGAAAAAACCGCCGGCCGTTTCATTTTGCTAATCAAAAATGCCTGCCGATCCGATGGGTTGTATATCCGGCTGGAGAAAAATACGCGATGGACGCGGAAAAAGCCGAAAAAAATGAAGGGTGGAGGGCGTCTTGATTAACCGTTTGGTCGTTTTAGGCTTGTGTCTGGCGATCACCCTGGCGGTCGCCCCGACGGACGATTCCTGGGACGAAACCAACGACGGCAAAACCGTCTCGCTCCAAGCCGGTCGGTCGGCGACCTTGACGCTCACCATGGCCGCCGGCACGGGTTACAAGTGGGAATTGGCGCCCGTGGACGCGGCCGTTCTGGCCGTGGCCGGGCCGGAAATCGAGCCGTCGAAAGATCCGTTGCTCATGGGCGGGCCGGTCAAGATGCGCTGGACGCTGACGGCCAAGGGCGCCGGCGAAGTCGAATTGAAAGCTCGCCTGATCCGCTCCTGGCAAGCGGACCAGCCGGCGAAGACGGTCACGATCCGCGTTACGGTGCAGTAAGACGGCTTCCGCTACGGCGTCGCCAACCGCAGTTTTTCTTTCAAGGTCAGCAGAATTTGCAACGAAACCGCGCGCCACTGCCCGGCACGCGGATCGCGCTGCGCCATCGCCAGAGCTTGCAGGCATTTGAGGTCGTTGCCCTGCCCGGCGTGGATGCCGGCGACCTGCAACCACAACGTACCGTCCTCCGGACACATCAGAAAAGCCTGCTGCAGGCAGGATTCGGTTTCCTTCTCCGCCGTGGCGCAAAACAGCGACCACGCCTCGCAATCCGAGCGGCCGGTAAGTAGTAGGGTGGCGAACGCCCGGCTCGAAGCCGTTTTGTCGCTCCGGGCGCAATATTGTCCGGCCGCCAGCAGCCAGTCGCGGTTGACCTCGATGCTCGGCTGCGAATCCAGCAACACCCGGCAGGCCTCCGCCGCGCGGCCCGTTTTGGCCAGGCCGCGCGCGTAATTGAGCGCCAGGCCAGCGGTCTTTTTACCCGAACGCGCGCCCGCTTCCCAGGCCTGCCGTTGCGCCTCGGCCGCCGCCGCATAATCGCCGCGCTGCGCCAACGCGGCCCCGTAATTGGTCCAGCCGATGGGATCGTCGGGTTCCAGGGCGACCGCCCGGCTCCACAACGACAACGGATCGCGCCAGACGCCGACCTGCGCGTGGGCCAGCCAGCCGAAGGATAAAATCAGCAACGCGGCCACCGCCCAGCGCGCCGTTTTCGGCAATCGCCAGACGCCCGCCGCCACGAGCGGCAACAGGCCGATCAGCGGCAGGGCCAGGTAGCGCTCGGCCATCACGATCCAGAACGGCATGAAAATATGACTGACCGGCAACAGCGCCAGCAGAAAAATCCCCGCGCCCAGCGCCGCCCGTTTACGTTTCAACAGTCCGATCGCCGCGCCGAGGACGACCAGCCACAGGCCGATTTGCGCCGCCCAGCCGGCGAGCGCCACCGGCGCATGCAACAGATAGGAAGGCCGGAGCGCGATCGGCAAAAACGCCAGGCGGACGTAACGCCAGAAAAGCACGCCGAAAGCCCACAAACCGCCCGCCGGGCCGCCGCCCAACCAGGCCGTGTCCGCCGGCTGGCGCGGATGCGCGAACACCCAGAGAAACAGGTACAGCCAGGCGACCAGCCATTCGGGCCACGTCCGGCGCCAGGCTTGCCGCCAGCCGTCGCCGCGCACGAAAGCCAGCCCCGTCAGCACGGCCGGCCACAGCACGCCCCATTCCAGGGTGTAACAAGCCGCCAGCAGGAAAAACGGCGACAACCAGCGCGCGCGGCGCGGCCGCTCGTCGAGCCCGGCCGTCCAGCAACAACCCGCGAGCAGCAGCAGAAAGACGCTGAGAATCTGTTCCCGGTTGGACGGCACGGCGATGGTCTCGACCAGCGCCGGATGCAAAAGGTACAACCCTGCGGCCAGCCCGGCCGCCGCTTTCCCATCGGGAAACAACCGCCGCAGCAGCAGAAACAACAGCCACGCCGAAAAAACGCCCAGCAGCAGGTTCGTCAGCGCGTAGCCGAACGGTTCCTTGCCCCAGAAAAGGTGATCGACCAGATAACTGGCGGTGACCAGCGGCCGATACGTTTCCTCGCCGGCGGCCCGCAAATAGGCACGGCCCCACAAGCGTAGCAAATTGGCCGGATGGGAAATGAAATCGTTGTCGCGGATGACCAGAATGTCGTCGTAATTGAAACCGCAGTTCAGGGACGGCCGGTAGACGGCCAATCCCGCCAGCAGCAACAACAGCAGCGCCAGAAGTTTTTGCGTTCGTTCGTTTGACATCGGCGGATCGTAACGCGAGCCGCCGTCAAGATGCAACTTGAGCCCGGTCGGCTGTATTAGCTTAGCGACTTTGTCCCCTGTAACTGCTTAGCGATTATGTCCCCCATGAAGAAGGACATGATTTCGATGACTCCCAAGGAGTTACAGCGGATGAGGTTGCTGGTCTGCGTCCTGGAGGGGCAGCTGCCC
>JAAYVF010000020.1 GCA_012517325.1 Myxococcales bacterium
AGAATCGTGCCATGCGGCAAAGCCGATCGCGGCGATTGCCAAACACGGCAACACCAGGAACAGAAGCGACTTACGTGTCATGTTTACCTCCAAAGTTGGCACCGAGTGCAAAGAACGAAGAAGATGGAATAAATATATTAGCCCTTCGTTTTCAAGTCAAGATAAAGTATCGGCAGCGTTCATCCATTTCAAGATTGATTAATGAATATCCTAATTATGAGTTTTTTGGCGATTGGGCGCGTTCGACGCCGCCGAGTCGCGTTCTCGTTTGCCACTCCCGCCAAAACACGTTAGGATGCCGAACCGTCATCATGAGGAGGTTGAAAGAATGCCGTTCGTGATCGATGGCGACGCCGAAAAAATGCTCGCCGTGAAGATTTTTTCCCATTTGCTGGACGAGCGCATCGTCTTTTTAACGGGCGAAATCGACTCGAAAAAGGCCGACGCGATCGTCTCCCAATTGCTTTATCTGGACAAGCAAGACCCGGACAAGGACATCTGGCTTTATGTCAACAGCCCCGGCGGCGAGGTGACCGCGGGGATGGCGATTTACGACACGATGCAGTACGTCCACGCCGACGTGGCCACGCTGTGCATGGGCCAGGCGGCGAGCATGGGCGCGCTGCTGCTGGCGGCGGGCGCGCCGAAAAAACGTTTCGCCCTGCCCAACGCCCGGATCATGATCCACCAGCCGGCGGGCGGCGCCTACGGCGTGGCGATGGACGTGCAGATTCAGACCAAGGAAATCCTGCGGATGAAAAAGCGGCTGAGCGAAATCCTGGTGCACCATACCGGCCAGCCGTATGAAAAAGTGGTGGTCGACACCGAACGCGATTACTACATGAGCGCCGAGGAAGCCAAGGAATACGGCCTCATCGACAAGATGATCACCAAGAAAACCAACCGCAAATAGGGGCGGAAAACATGCCGACGCCCAAGGAAGCCTACGCGATCGTGCTCGGAACGGCGCAGGATCCCGAAGCCGAAAAGGCGCCGGGACAATTGGCGCTCGGCCGCGCCCTGGCCGAGGACGTGCCGGGGCAACCGGCTCTGACCGCCGGGACGACCATCGGTCCGGCGCAACTGGCGCTGTTGGCCGGCTTGGATCGGATCGAGATTCCGGTATTCGCGCCGGTGGCGGTCGGTCTGGTGACCGTGGATGACGCGCTGAGCGGCAATGAAACCGGCGAGGAAATGCTGCTCACCCCGGCCGGGGCGGCGCTGGCCGCCGCGGTGTCGCGGGCCGGGCAACTGCCGATCGACATGGGCGCGACACCTCCCCATGCGGAGCTGCATCAGGCCGCCCTGCGACGGGCCTTCGATCTGGCCGAGATCGTCTGCACCCTGGGCGGCTCGCCCGAACTTCTGGAAACGTCGCTCCGCTCGCTGAACGGGGAATTTCTCTTTCGCGAGGTCGCCCAGAATCCGGGCGCCGATTTTTCCTGCGCCCTGTTGGAAGACGGCTGGTGGTTCGGCCTGCCGGGCGATCCGGCCGCCGCGTGGCTGCTGTTCGAGTTGTACGTGCGGCCCTTCGCGCGCCGGATGGCCGGCCACCGCGACCTCGACCTGCCGGCCGTCGCCGTCGAGTGGCCCGCGCCGTTCGCCGCGTCGCCGATCCACCGCTGGCGCTGGGCGCGACGCGAAAACAACCGGTCGGCGCGGCTGAGCCGGCCGGCGGCCGACCGCGCGCCCGACCTCGCCGAAGCCGCGTCGGCCGAGGGCATCGTCAGTCTGCCGCCCGGCGATCCGACGGCGACCGCACTCCTGTTTCAAACCGGATAAATCATGGGCCGCGTACTGATCCTGGGGATCGACGGGGCCGAGCCGAGCCTGCTGTTCCGTTGGGCGCTCGCCGGCCGGCTGCCGAACTTCGCCCGCTTGTTGGAACGCGGCGCGCGCGGCCTGCTGCAAAGCACCATCCATCCGCTGACGCCGCAAGCCTGGACGAGCCTGATCACCGGGGTGAATCCGGGTCGCCACGGCATCTTCGACTTCGGCAAGCGCGCGCCGAAAAGTTACGACGTCGATTTGGTCACCGCCCACGACCGCCGCGCGCCGGCCTTCTGGCAATTCGCGCCGCCGGGGGCCGCCGTCGGCGTTGCCAACGTGCCGCTCACCTGGCCCCCCGAGCCGTTGCCGGGGTTCATGGTGTCAGGCATGCACACCCCCACGATCGCCGAGGGCGTCTGGCCGCCGGAGATCGCCGCCGAACTGGGCGACGGCTACCGCATCGACGCGATGGTTCACTGGTACGACGATCCGCACGCCTTTCTCGCCGACGTGTTCGCCATGTTCGCGGCGCGCCATCGGGCGTTTCTGCGCCTTTGGGACCACCATCCCGTCGAATTGGGTTTGTTCGTTTACGTCGCCGCCGACCGCATCCAGCACGCGCTGTGGGGCGCGCTCACGCCCGAAATGATCGCCGACCCGGGCCGCGGCGACGGCATCGGCGAGGCGATTTTTCAAATTCACCTCGCGCTTGATCGGGCCCTCGACGATTGGCTGGAGCGGCTCGCGCCCGACGATCACCTGCTGATCGCCAGCGACCACGGTTTCGGCGATCTGCGGCGCGACGTCTACCTGAACCGTCTCTTCCTCGATACCGGCATCCTGCGGTTCGATCCCGAAAAAATCCGCGCCTACCAACCGCCGCCCGCGGGGCAAATCGGCATCGAGCACGCCTGGACCCGCGACCGTCGCCCGCCGCCGGGGCCGTCCTGGAACGACGATCAGAGCCTGGCGCTCGGCCTGGGCGAGGTGGAGCGCCTGAACTTCTCGACGGTCGACTGGTCGAGCACGGTCGCTTATTCGCGCGGCCTGTGCGGCAACGTCTGGCTCAACCTCCAGGGCCGCGAACCGGAAGGCATCGTCGAACCGCGCGAGGTGCGGCGCGTCCGCGAACAGGTCAAGGCGGCGCTGCGCGGTCTGACCGATCCCGATGACCGGCGGCCGGTGGTCGATCGCATCATCGAAAAAGAGGAGATCTACCACGGCGATTGCCTGGCCGAGGCGCCCGACCTGTTGGTGGTGATGCGCGATTATGCCTACACCACGCGCGGCGCGACGGAATTCTGGAGCCGGACGACGCTCGGCCCGGTCGTCGTCGAGCACACCGGCAACCACCGCCTGCACGGAGTTTTCGCCGCGGCGGGGCCGAAAATCCGCGCGGGAGAGATCGCGGGTGCGGGCATCTGTGACGTCATCCCCACGGCGTTTCATCTGCTCGGCTGGCCAGTGCCGGGCGACTTGGACGGCCAGGCGTTGACCGCCGCCTGCGGCGAGGCGCACCGGCAAGTGGTCTACGGCCAGCCGACGCCCGAAATCAGCCGCGATCCGGAGGCGCTGTCGGTGGCGCATCGGGAGGCGATCATTCGGCGGTTGAAGGATCTGGGGTATTTGGGCTGAGCGGTCGGGGTGGATCGCCGGGGCGCGAATAGTCGGTGATCAAGTCGCGGTGCAGTTGCCGGGGAAATAGTCCTTTTCCCTTTTCCCAGACCTCCACGAAAAGTTCGCGGCCGACCGATTCGTCAAGCCTGACGAGGGCTTCGAGGTTGTTTTTCGCGATGAGATCGTTCTGGCTGGGCGGTGGCAGCGGTTCGCCGTCGCCGGCGGGAATTAAACCGGTCGCCACCAGCTTTTTCGCGATTTGCCGGGCCATCAATTGGTTTCCCCACCATTTCAGATGGCAGTAATCCAGGAAAAACGCGAAGTGGGGAATGCGACCGACGGAAAAACTTTCCACGTCCGCTTCCAGATCGACCAGGTAAACCCCGGCGGTGTTCGCCAGTGCCCGCACGTCCTCGTTGAACGAGGGCCGCGCCCGGTTGAGCGGATTCATTTGGGCGAAGGCGCGATATAGTTCCCTGGCCTGGTCGAACTGATCCTGGAGATCGTAACTCAGGGCCAGGTAATAGGTGGCAAAGATCTGATCGCGGCTTTGCAGCAATTTTTCACGGGCTTGGCGGTATTCGCCGTCGCTGAGCAGCGCTTTGCCTTCGATCAAAATGGGATCATCCGACTCCGCCGCGTTGTTGGGCGCGGGATCGTTGGAAAAGCCGTGAAACCGCAGGTTGATCGGCAACGTCGCCAGTATCAGCGGCACCTTCCGGCCGGTGCAGGCCTGGACGATGCGGCGCAGATTGCCCCGGTAGGTTTCCTCGATCAATCGGATATCGGGATCCTGGGGTGTGAAGAGCGGCCGCCGGGAATCGGCGATGGGGGCCACCAGCGCCTTTTTCATCACCCGATACAAAATCCATTGGTGCAAAGCGCGGCTGAAGGCGGAGGGCGCCGTCTGCCCTTCGTTGTTGCCGGTCGCCACCACGATCAGGTCGGGCCGCACCGCCAGGAAACGCTCGACCAACTCGGCGACGCGGGTGGAATTCTGCCCCGCGACCCCCAGGTTGATCACCTCGAAACGGCGGGATGGGTAACGTACGGCCAGTTCGAGGAAGAGCCAATGCGGGATGCCCGCGAATCCGGGAGTGGTCATGTCCGCCTTGGTATAGGGGAAACCCATGATGAACGAGCCGCCCACGCAGAGAATGCGATAGAGATCGGCCGGTTTCTCGACCAATACCCGGCCGCGCACTTGGTCCGGGCCGCCGAAAAACCAGGTGTCGACGCCCGCGACGGTTTTTCGTTCCAAGATGTCCGCCGGCACGTAGACCGCCGCGTCGTCCTTGTCGTCGGTCCGGATGGCTCCCCGATGTTCGAGTCGGGAAAGCAGTAAGGTCAGGGCGGCGAAAAAGAAAATCAAGGCGACGAGCGCGAAAAAGACCCCTTTACGCTTGGATAGCGCGGGGAGTTTTTCCGGAGCATCGGGGGAAATCATCCGCTGAGTTTAGAGGCGCGGGCATGGCCTGGCAAATCCGGTTCCATCGCCGGCCGATTTTTCTTGACATCGCGGCGGCGGAAAAGCTTACTGGCTAGGATCGGAATCCGTAAGGGGAGGTTTCCATCAAATCACCCGTGACATCATCCGGCGCCGCCGCCGTCGTGGCGGTCTTTACGATTTTGGCCGTCCTGTCGCTGGCGGACATCATGACCGCCGCGCTCGATCACAACGAGCACATGTATCTGAGCGCGGGCGTGCTGCTGAAGGATCATGTCCTCTACCGGGATTTCGCCTTTTTCCAGATGCCCTACCAGGCCGTTTTGCATCGCCTTTTATTTACGGTCGTCGACACGACGTGGTTGCTCCTCGCCGGCCGAATCCTGTCGTGGTTGTTGTGGCTGGGTTGCCTGACGACCCTGTTTGTCATCGTCCGCGCCGGGACCGGCGGATTGCTCGCGCCCCTCGGGGCGGTCGTCCTCTTAGCCTTCAACCGGGTCGTTGGGCACGCGGCGGGAGAAGCCTCCAATTACATTTCTCCCCTTTTGGCCTCGTTGCTGGCCGTGTTCTTCTTGTTCCGCCGCACCGAACGGCCGGCACTTTCGCCGAAGGATGTTTTTTTCGCCGGGATTTTCCTGGGCTTGAGCATCGGCTGCAAACTGTACTACGCGGCGCTGCTCGTTCCGTTCGGGCTGACGCTGCTGATCGCGCCGCGGTCGCGCCCGGTTCGCGCGCGATTCACCCGCGGCGTGGCGCCGTTGCTCGCGGGAACGCTGCTGGCGCTGTTGCCGGTGCTGTACTACATCCTTGCCGCGCCCGCGGCCTTCTGGTTCGACAACGTCGAATACCACCGCCTGACCGCTTCGTGGCGGGCGTTGACCGGTTTTTCGATCGGGATGAGTTGGCCGGACAAACTGCGCTTCGTCGGCGCGCTGGCGGTCCGGCCGACCAACCTGTTTTTGTTGGCGGCCACGGCGATGCTGGCCTGGCCTTTCCGGAAAGCGGTTGGCCGGGACGATGTTTCGCGGGCGGAAGAGGATTATCGCACGTTCTTCTGCTGGACGGCTTTCGGCGTCGCGCTACTCGCGGCGCTGTCGCCCCGCCCGCTGTGGGACCAGTATTTCGCTTTTCCTCTCTCTTTCGCGGTGCTGCTTTTCTTCGTTCAATGGGAACGATTCGCCCGGCTCTATCCCACGCCGGCTCGCGCGTTGCTTCTAGTTTTGCTGGGTCTGCAAATCGCCTTCGGCGGTTTTGAACTGTTGAAAGCGGGGCCGGCCATCCGGCGGATCGATGTCTGGACGCCGATGAAAGTTCATTGGGCGGCGGCTCGCTTGCAGTGGGATCTGCCGGATGTTGGGGCGGGGAAAGTCGCCACCCTCTCGCCTTTACTGGCCCTGGAAGCGGGGCAATCGATTTATCCGCAACTGTCCGCGGGGCCGTTTTGCTATCGCCTCGGCGACTGGTTGACCGCCGAACGAGCCCGGCGATTTGCCTGCGTCACGCCCGGATCGCTGGAGCCATTGTTGGCGGGCGATCCGCCCGGGGTGATCGTTGTCGGATTGGAGGAAGACCAGGAGGCGGAATTGGTCGCGGCGGCATTGAAAAGAGGGCTGCGGCTGGTTCCGCTTGGTTTTGAAAAGGCGACAGCCTACCTGGTGACGCCGCCCGCGAACGGCGCGGCCACGCTGCCGTAAAACGATCCGCGACAAGCAAAAAAAAGGGCGGCCCCGCGAGGCCGCCCTTGGCGTTTCAATTCGAACTAGGCATCAGGAGCAGCCGCCGCTGTCGTTATCGTCGTTATCGTCGTCACCGCTGTCGTCATCGGCGGCGTCATCGTCGGCCGCGTCATCGTCGGCGGCGTCATCGTCGGCCGCGTCGTCGTCGGCCGCGTCGTCGTCGGCGGAATCGTCGTCGTCATCGACATCGGCGACGAAGGCGATCGTGCCGACAAACGGCGCCATGTTCTGACCCGTTACGGTCAGGGTCGCCTCGGCGTTCTTCGGCTGGTTGACGACTTCCACCACGGCGTTGCCGGAGGCATCGGCATAGCCCACGCCGCAGAATTCGCCGTCGGCGGAAAGGCCGACCATCGCGCCCGGATGGCCGGGGACGGAGACCTGGATCGAGTTCGTGCCCAGCGGCACTTCCGCCGCGTAGTCCGGGGTCACGTCGGCCGGCGCCGCGCTGTAAAGCATGACTTCCGGATCGCCGAAGAGGTTGTACATTTCGAAGTAGTGGCGGACCAACTGCACGGCGCCTTCCGCCTCATACAATTTCACCATCGAGAAATCGAGCATGCCGCGCGTCCAGGGCAGGGCCGCGAGGGTGCCGTCGCCAGCGAACCAGCCGGTGAACATCGCCCGCTCGATGATGTCGTCTTCCGTCCAGTAGGTGCTGTCGGAAGCGCCCCAGAAGGCCAGCGCGCCGGTGGGAATGCGCACCCAGGTTTCGGCGAAGCACTCGCCGATCTGGTACGAACCGGTCAGGCAGGCGTGCGAAAGCACCAGCGGGGTGGTGGTATTGGTCAGGTTGCGCACCTGCGCCTGGCTGACCGGCGGGCCGTCGGCCCAGGAGGTTTCCGAACCGTGGCCGGAATAGGCGTGGATGGTTGGGCCGGAATTGATCGCGGTCAACGCCTGCTGGGTGGTGGCGCCGTCGGCGCTGTAGATTTTCGTGCAGGTGAAACCGGCCGGGATCAGGATGCTGTTGCAAACGTAATTGTGCGTACCTTCCGAGATGTTGGAATTGTCGGTGCTGGCCATGAAAGTGGCGTGCCGCGTCCAGTTGTCGCCGGCATCCCACAGGTTTTTCTCGTAGTCGAGGATTTTATTGATTTCGTTGGTCAACTGCGCCTGGTTGGCGAAGGACAGGCGGCCGACGCCGAGGTCCGGGAAATAATCGCCCTTGTTCATCGTGCCGTAATACAAGTCGGTGGCCAGGCTGTAGCCGGTGGCGCCGATGAACTGCGGCACCAGGTTGATGTCGCCCAGGAGCAGCACGTAAGCGGGCGGGCGATCCCAGTTTTGATAAGCGTCGCGCAGGTAGTTCATGATGTTGGCGGGCTGGTTGCCGGCTTCGGCGACGGTCACCGGAACCACGTCGTAGCCGCGCTGCGCTTTCCATTCGATCAATTCCTGCACCTTGTCGAGCGCCAACACGGCGGGAGTGCCGATGATCACGTAGGAAGTCGGCGTAAACGCGGCCGCCTTGGTGGTTTCGAGCTGGTCGAAGTTGATCAGCAGGTTTTTCGCCATGGCGTAGGTGCGGGGTTCGGCATAGCGTTCGCCCTGGTATTCCGTCTCGGCATAATCGGGATGGAGGAACCGGACGGCGACGCGCATGGATTTCGCCACCTGCAATATTCCGGTCACCGGGTTGTAATTGACGGGCCGGACTTGCAGAGCCATGAACCGATAGCCGCGCAGGGCGCCTTCGTCGGTCATCGCGGCGGGAGCGGCAAAGACCGCGGCGTCGATCCGGTAGGCCTTTTCGTTCACGGTGAACACGGCATTTTCCCGCGCGCCGGGGATTTTCGGAATGGCGGGCTGCACCGGCATCAGGCGGGCAGCACCGGTCAATTCGGTGACGGGCAGCTCGTCGAAGTCGGCGGTTGTTTCGACCCGCACGTCCGCGCCGAACGGGACGCGGATCAGG
Organism: Myxococcales bacterium; assembly: GCA_012517325.1. NCBI lineage: Bacteria > Pseudomonadati > Myxococcota > Myxococcia > Myxococcales > Myxococcales bacterium. The sequence continues at coordinate 8,489 of JAAYVF010000020.1, forward strand.
CGGTTGATGACCGGCAGGCGCGGTTCGCCGATCGCGCCGGCAAAACCCGCTTCCGGGATCGTCAGGGTGACGTAATCATCCTGGTCTTCGGTCACTTCCAGGCCGGGAACGTCGACCGCGAGGGTCAGGCCGTAGGTATCGGCCGCCACGATCCGGACGTCCGCCGGGGCGGAAGTCGATTCGGTTAAACCGAACCAAGCCGCATTTGCCGGAATTGCCCAGAGGACAACCAGCATCAATAGGAAATAAGAAAAACGTTTCATGGAAAGCTGCTCCTTTTGTGGGCCCGCGAACCAAACCGAGATCAGCGAATTCAGGCGGACGGTTTTCATTTTCGTCCGTGCAATGCAACGAGGAAGTATAGAGGCGGGTTCAAAAACAAGTCAAGACGATTCGCCAACCGCAAAAACGTTGCAATAACGGTATCTTATTGTAACGAAAGGCCGGATAAGCGCGGGAAAAGGTGCGCCGGGAAACGGGTCGATCGGCCGTCAAACTTTATGGGTGACGCGGTTTTTACCGTGTTTTTTAGAAACGTACAGCGCGTCGTCCGCGTCTTTGAGCAGCAGATCAAACGACTTGGGTTGATCCGGATTGAAAGTCGTGCAGCCGAAACTGGTGGTGATTTGCAATTGAGTGGCTTCGTCGATCCGAATGTCGTGGTTGGCGATGGCGACGCGCGTCCGTTCGGCCAGATCGATGCCCTTGTTGGCGTCCACCTCGGCGATGACGATCAAAAATTCCTCGCCCCCGATCCGCGCCACCAGATCGTACGGCCGGAAATTGTGTTGCAACAGTTGGGCGGTTTCCCGCAGCACGATATCGCCCACGGCATGGCCGTAGGTGTCGTTGACCTGTTTGAAGTTGTCGATATCGGCCATGACCATGGCCAGGTGCTGCTTTTGCCGCCGCACCCGGGACAATTCGCGTTCCGCCAGTTCCATGACCGTCCGCCGGTTGATGAGGCCGGTCAGCGAATCAGTGCGGGCGAGGATTTCCAGCTTTTTTTTCGCCTGCGCCAACTCCCGGTTGCGCTGCCGCAGATCCCGTTGCAGCCGGATCAACAAAAGCAGGACCACCACCGAAAGGGCGATCAACATGACCATGTTGATAATGGTATAGCGGGCGCTGAGCAGGAATTGCGCCGGCAACTCGGCACTATGGCGGTAAAGGGGAAAGAACGGCAACAGGCCGTTTCTTTCCAGAATGATCAGGCCCAGGTATCCGGCCAGACCGATGCCGAGGTGGATCCAGGCTTCCCACGAACCCAGATATCCGGAAACGACGAAGGCGGTAGCCGGAATCAGGATGATGAGAATCGTGATGGAGCTGCCCGCCAGGTGGATGTGGCAAAGCCAGATGAAATTGGTGAACAGGGTCATCCCGTTCATCGAGACGTAATAAATCCGCGTTTTATCCAGGTGGAATTTCTCGGCCGCCCGATTGATCAGAAAAAACAGGCTGAACGCCACCAGCAGTCCGAGGTTGAGGGTGACCGAGACGTATCCGAACGGTTGATTGAGCAAATCGGTGCGGGCGAATAAATAATAGGAAGCGGTCTGGAAGACGGTAAAAGCGGCCAGAAAATAGACGATGAAACGCAACGTGTGCAGGGCTTGCGCGCGCAACTCGTCGAAAGACGATTGATCGACCGGCGATTCGTCCTGGACGGCAAACACCGGTTGGTAACCATTTGCGCGAAGCGGATCGATTTTCTTTCCACCTTTTTCGTTCGGCGGTTTTCCCCGTCAGGGTATCGCAGGGTCAAACGGTTGAAAAGACCGGGAGAAGTAATTGATGGCGGCGGCGAGTTTATCCCGGTGAATTGCGCGGCGGGGCGGGCCAGTAATACGTTTCTAAAATTATTAACATTGTTGCGCCATGATTGTCAAGCAAGGTCGGGAAATGATATATGCTTTTGTCCGCACAATAGAGCAACCACGGTCGTCGGAGGAAAGAATGAGCAAATTGACCAGGCGCGAATTTTTAAAGCTTGCCATGGCGAGCAGCGCGGCGGCAGGAGCCTCGCTCTCGGGAATGGGCGGCATTGCGAAAGCCTTGGCGGCGGATAAATCCCTGCCGGCAGTGATGTGGTTTCAGGGCCAATCCTGCTCCGGCTGCAGCGTTTCGCTGCTGAACGCCACCTATCCCGATATCGCTCAGGTAATCACCCAGGTAATCAGCTTGAAGTACCACATGACGGTCATGGCCGGCACCGGCGATGTTTCGACCAAGGTGATCGACGAGGTCATGGCTAAAAAGAAGGGCTCCTATGTGCTGCTGGCCGAGGGCTCGATTCCCACCGGCGACGGCGAGTACTGCACGCTGGGGCAGCGGCAGGGCAAGGTCATCGCCTATAAAGACCTGATCGTCGAAGCGGCAAAAAACGCCCAGGCGGCGGTGGCCATCGGCACCTGCGCGGCCTTCGGCGGCATCCCCGCGGCCAACGGCAACCTGACAGGCGCGACCTCGCTGGGCAAACTGTTGAAGGAAAAAGGCGTCGCGACGCCAGTCATCAACGTGTCCGGCTGCCCGCCGCATCCCGACTGGATGGTCGGCACCCTGGCGCATTACCTGTGGTTCGGGCTGCCCAAGCTTGACGAACAGGGCCGGCCGGCCTTGTTCTATCCGCAGACCCACGAAAACTGCGAACGATACATGTACTTCCAGGAAGAGAAGTTCGCCAAGGACTACGGCGAACCCCTCTGCCTGTATCAACTGGGCTGCAAAGGGCCGATTTCCCACTGCGACGTCATGAAGCGCGGTTGGAACGGCGCGACCAACAACTGCATCAGCTGCGGCGCCCCCTGCATCGGCTGCACCGAACCCACCTTCCCCGATCACTTCGGCGAAGGAATTCGCGGTGTCGTGCAACTGGAAGGCCTGCCGATCAAGATCGCTTAACCAAGAGGGGGGAAAGCCAATGAAGAAGAAAATCGTCATCGATCCCATTACCCGGATCGAAGGTCACTTGAAAATCGAAGTGGAAGCCACCGACGGCAAGGTAACCAATGCCTGGACGGCCGGCGACATGTTCCGCGGCTGGGAAAACATCCTGATCGGCCGCAATCCGGTGGACGCCCAGCACATCACGCAGCGCATCTGCGGCGTCTGCCCGGCCTCGCACGCGCAAGCCTCCACGCTTTGCCTGGACATGGCGTTGGGTGTCACCCCGCCGAAAAACGGCATGTTGATCCGCAACCTGATTCTGGGCAGCAACTACATCCAATCGCACATTCTGCATTTCTATCATCTGGCGGCGCTGGACTTCGTGGACATCACCGCGATCGCCAAATACAACGGCGCCGATCGCGGCCTGCAAAAGGTCTGCGACTGGGTGCTGGCCGGTCTGGAACAGGCGAAAGCCGGCGAACCGGTGGCACTCGGCCCGTTCCTGCCCCGTTACGAGGGCGATTTCTACATCAAGGACACCGCGACCAACATCGAACTGATCGCGCACTACCTCCAGGCGCTGACCGCTCGCCGCAAGGCGCACGAAATGCTGACCATCTGGGGCGGCCGCATGCCGCACGAAATCGCGATCGCGCCCGGCGGCGTCACCCAGGATCCGACGGTGGATCGCATCGTCAGCTACAAAACCCGCCTGCTCGAACTCATCGACTTCGTCGATAACGTTTACGTGCCCGACGTGCTGGCGCTGGCCAAGGCGTTCCCGGCGGCGGCGACGATCGGCAAGAGTTACGGCAACTATCTGTCTTACGGCGTCTTCGAGGAAACCGAGGACGGCAAGAAGCGCTATCTGCCCGCCGGCGTGATCCGCAACGGCAAGCTTGAGGAATTCGACCCGGCGAAGATCGTCGAGCAGGTCAAATACTCCCGTTACGATTCCAAGTCGGCGTTGCATCCGTACGAAGGTCAGACGCACCCGGCGCCCGAAAAGAAAGACGCCTACACCTGGCTCAAGGCGCCGCGTTACGATGGTGCGCCGATGGAAGTCGGCCCGGCGGCGCGGATGATGGTCGCCTATCTGCGCGGCCACGCGGACGTCAAAGCCAACCTGGACGCGGCCCTCAAGCAGCTCAACGCGCCTGTCGACGCGGTCGACTCTTTGGCCGGCCGTCACTTGGCGCGGGCCGTCGAGTGCAAGATCGTCGCTCACAAGCTGCTCGACTTCGTCGCCGCGCTCGAACCCGGCAAGCCGTTCCATACGCCGTTCAACATTCCGGCGGAAGGCAAGGGTATGGGCCTGACCGAAGCGCCGCGCGGCGCGCTGGGTCACTGGATCGTGGTGAAGGACAAAAAAATCGCCAACTACCAGGCGGTCGTTCCCACGACCTGGTTCGCCTCGCCGCGCGATGACAAGGGCGTGATGGGTCCGGCGGAAAAGGCGTTGATCGGCACGCCGGTCGCCGACGCCGAAAATCCGATGGAACCGGCCCGGGTCATCCGCTCCTTCGATCCGTGCATCGCCTGCGCGGTTCACGTGATCGAGGCCGGCAAGGAAGTCTCGGTCGTCAAGGTTTCGTAGTTTCGGCTGACGAATCGGGGCGAGATGAGGACGCGGTTCTCCTCTCGCCCTTTTTATCGGTGAAAAAATGGCCCAGACGCTGATTCTCGGGTTCGGCAACACGCTCATGGGCGATGACGGCATCGGCGTGCGGGCGATCGAGCGCCTGCGCGAAGCGGCGCCGCCCGATCTCGATCTGGCGGAAGGCGGCACCAGCGCCCTGGACGCCATCGATTGGCTCGCCGACCGAAATCGACTCATTCTGATCGACGCGGTGCGCGGCGGCCGGGCGCCGGGCACGATCTACCGGTTCACTCCGGCGGAACTGCGCACCCCGGCCAAATTGGCTCTTTCGCTGCATTCCATCAGCCTGCCCGAGGCGATGCGCCTATGGGAACTGCAATTGGAAGCAATGCCCGAAATCGTCATCTTCGGCGTGGAGCCGGCGGCGACGGAATGGGGGACCGGCTTGTCGGCGCCGGTCGCGGCCGCGTTGCCGGAAGTCTGCCGGCTGGCGCTGGCGGAAGCGCGGCGGTAACGCTATTCGAAGACCGCGATCGACAGCCCGTCGGTTTTCGACGGCCAGTTGCGGATGTTCATCTCGCGGCCGTCGAATTGAAAACGGGTCGATCCGGTCGCCGGCAACCACAAATCGAACGCCCGCAGGAACGGAAAACTGCTCCAAATCCCACCCGCCGGAGCTCCGTCGCTGACGCCGTTGAAGTTCGTGTCGAAGAAAAACACGGTGATCGTCGTGATCGACGGGTCGGTCATTTCCGGCGTCGCCAGGTCGAATTCGTTGACGGCGAAGGTGTCGCGCCCGTACACCGCGGCCTGGTTGATGTTGAGCCAGGCGAAAATCGCGTAATCGTCATTGAGCGGCAACAGGCGAAACGCCAGCCCCAGCAAGCTTTGTTTGGGCGGAAAAACACGGAAGTAAACCATGGCATTGGAGCGGGTGAACGGCTCGCGGTAGTAATGCACCGGCGGCCAATCGCCGCTCGGGTCCAGGCAGACGAATTCGTAAAAGGCGTCCGGCGCTGCGGTGAAAGCGCCCCAGTAGCCCAACCGGTCGGTAATCAGGTCGGCCGCCGGTTCCTCGGTCAGCCGCGCGCCGGTTTCGGGATCCAGTTTGAAGATTTGGATGTGCGCGTTCGGCGCCGGCGCGTTTTCCGCGAACGTCACCGCGCGCCCGCCGATCCGGATGATTTCCTCGGGGACGATTTCCGTGGTAGCGGGCGTTTCGCCGCCGTTGAAGAACGGATACAGCGCGGCGAAGGTTTTTTCGGAGGTCGCCACCTGGAGGTGATCCAGGTCGTCGAACGAGACGTTTTCGCCGCCCGGCATCGTGCTGGGACCGGCCATCGTGTCGGCGGTCGAGGAAACGTTCATTCCCGGCACGCCGTTGGGCACCTCGCCGAGCGGAAAGGACGCCAGGCTGACGTAATGCGCCACCTTGGCGGCGTTCGCCGCCGGTTCCAGGTACTGATAGCAGACCGCGCCGCCGAGGCTGTGGCCCAGTAGATCGATCTTGGCCGCGCCGGTGCGGGCCAGCACCGCGTCAATCAGCGCGTCGAGGCTTTCATTGGTGCCGAACGGACCGAAGAGCGTGTTATAGTCGAAGGCGAAAATGCGGTCGCGGCAATAGCCGTTGGACGTAAAGCGCATCGCCTGCGTCGCGAAGGCGTCGCCGACCTCCAGAAAACCGTGGACGAAAACGATCGGCGTCCGGGTTTCGTCGCAGGGCGGCTCGGTGTCGTCGTTGTCGTTATCGTCGTCATTGTCGTCGTCATCGGCCGGAGAATGATCGTCATCGGCGGCGGCGTCATCGTCGGTTTCGCCGGCGGCGTCATCGTCGTCGCCGGACGGCGAGCCGCAGGCACCGGTGAAAAGGACCGCGAAAATCACGAGCCAGGTCAGTCGATGGATTTTCATCTGGTTCTCCCTCCGCGATTGCATCCTTGCGGATGAATATAATCATTCCGGCCGTCGCTTCCCAGGCGGGTGTGTCCGTCTTTTACATTGCAAACCGCGGTTGTTTCGGTTGAAATGGTTTTCACTCGAATGGTTTTGCAACCGGGGAACGACGGATGACCCAGAAATGCCTGTCTTGCGGCGCGACTTTGAAGAAAGGCAGTTTCGTCTGCGATTATTGCGGCAGCGATTGGACGCCGGATGAAATCCTGCGCCAGGCGGAAATCTGGTCGGCCGCCGAGCGGGTGCCGCAGCCCTTCGATCAAAAGGAAAAAGTCGCCAAACCGGCGAATCATGCCCTGCGGGTGTTGTTGTTCATCGGGCTGTTTTTCACCTGCGCGCCGCTTTCGCTGCTTTTCATGTGGCTGGGGTTGGCCTGGAAAAAATCGACCAAAATCGCGATGACCGTTTTTGTCCTGGCGCCCCTGGTCGCGGTGCTGATTTTCGGCCTGGTTTATGAAACCGTCTATTCGGTCAAAGCCGAGACGCCGAAAATCGATTCCACCGCGCCGCCGCCTGACGAGCGGCCGTACAGCAAAATTTCCCCGCAACGGATCCACGCCGAGGTCTTCAACAAACCCAACCTGGAACTGGCGGCCCGGAAGAAAATCTGGCGCGACTCGTTTCCCGGCCTGTGGGTCAAATGGAACGGCAAAATCAGCCAGGTTTCCATTTACACCACCACCCAGAGCGAACTGACCCTGGAACCGCTGGATTTCACCGGCCTGAAGATCAAAGTGTATTTCGACCCGCTACAGAATACGACCCTGGAACGGCTGAAACCGGGCGAGAAGGTCATGGTCAGCGGGCGATTGTGGGGGATCAATCTCTTCGATTCGCAGGTTCTGCTGGCCGACGGCGCGCTGCTCGGCCCCGCCGAGTTGAAGTGACCGGACGGGCCTTTGCCGGCCCGGTTTGGTGCGCTAAGATGATCCTACCGACTCGGATTTTTCGTCATTTTGGGGGATGATCGATGAAGATGCTCATCACCGGCGGCTGCGGTTTTGTCGGCGCCAATCTGGCCCGGCACTTTTTGCAGCAAGGTTGGGACGTTACGGTCCTGGACAACCTGGTGCGCCGCGGCAGCGAATACAATGTATACGACCTGACGGCGCTCGGCGTCCGCTATGTGCACGGCGATGTGCGCAACGCCGAGGATCTGGCGGCCTTGCCGAAGTACGACGCGATCTGCGAAACGAGCGCCCAACCCAGCGCCATCGACGGTTACGCCAATCCGTATTTCGACCTGAGCAACAATACGTTCGGCCTGGTCAACGTGCTGGAAAAAGCCCGGCGCGACGACGCCATTTTGATCTTCTGGAGCACCAACAAGGTCTACAGCGGCGACCGCGTCAACGCGATTCCGGTCCGCGAAGCCGCCACACGCTGGGAGTGGGACGCCGCCAGCGGCTATCAGGCCGCCGGTTTTTCGTTCGCCCGCGGCATCAGCGAACGGTTCGACGTCGACGGCGGCCAGCACTCGATCTACGGGGTTTCCAAGATTTGCGGCGACCTCATCTGCCAGGAATGGTTCGACGCCTTCGGCGTGCGGACGGTCGTCAACCGCTTTTCCTGCCTGGCCGGCCCGGGGCAGTTCGGGAAGTCGGCGCAGGGCTGGGTGGCGTGGTGGATCATCGCCTTTCAGTTCGGCCTGCCGCTGGCGTATATCGGCTGGGACGGCAAACAGGTCCGCGACGCCCTTTTCACGCCGGACATCAACCGCCTCGTCGAACTTGAAATCAAGCACATCGACCGCGCGGCCGGCCACGTGTTCAACATCGGCGGCGGCATGGAAACCACTCTTTCGCTGCGCGAAATGACCGCCTGGTGCGAACGGCGATTCGGCCGCACGGTGCCGGTGAAAATCATCGAGACGCCGCGCAAGGCCGATCACGTGGTCTATATCACCGATACCTCCACCGTCCGGGACCTGTTGGGCTGGCAACCGGCCACCGGCCTGGCCGACGGCCTGGAGGAAATCGTGCAATGGGTCGATCGCGAGCAGGATCGGCTGCGCGCGTTGTACGGCAAATAGCCGGGCGCGGCGGAGTATCAGCTTGACGGCGGATGATCTTGTAGGTAAAAACAACCGTCTTCCGCGGGACGGGATTACTCGTTCTTTCGAAAACGATGTTGAGATGATGGAGCTGGCCTTGACCGAAGCGGCCGCGGCGGCGGCGATCGGCGAAACCCCGATCGGCGCCGTGGTGGTTTGCGCGGGCGAGGTCGTCAGCCGGGCGCATAATCGGCGGGAGGCGGATTTCGATCCGACCGCGCACGCCGAAATTCTGGCCCTGCGCGAGGCCGCCCGACGGCTGGGCCGCTGGCGGCTGACCGGGTGCACCCTGTACGTGACCCTCGAGCCGTGCCTGATGTGCGCCGGGGCGATCGTCCTGGCGCGGATCGACCGGCTGGTCTACGGCGCGGCGGACCCGAAAGCCGGCGCGATCGAATCGCTGTACCAGGCGGCCACCGATCCGCGGCTGAACCACCGGGTCGAGCTGACCGCGGGCGTGCTGGCCGATCGCTGTGGAATGGCGCTCAGCGAATTTTTCCGGCTCCGTCGCAACAAATAGTAAAATCTGGAGAGATGGCCGAGTTGGTCGAAGGCGCCTGACTCGAAATCAGGTGTACCGGTAACGGTACCGGGGGTTCGAATCCCTTTCTCTCCGTTTTTTTTACGGCCCTTGGCGGTTTGGCTGGAGAGGTGACCGAGTGGCCGAAGGTGCACGACTGGAAATCGTGTGGACGTTAAAAGCGTCCCGCGGGTTCAAATCCCGCCCTCTCCGTGGTTCGAGAAACCGCAATCCGACCGGGTTGCGGTTTTTTTATTCCGGCCCCGTCGAAGAGAGGTTTTTTCCGTTTGACCTCCGCTACCCGATGAGTATAATGCTTCGACCCTGCGGGGAAGACGAGACAAATAGCGATTTTTCGGCACGAGGAGAGATTTGATGCGCGCTTTTCATCTTTTTCTGGTTGTAGCAGCGGTTTTCGCCTTGTTATTGGCTTTCGGCTTCGTTTCGGCGACCGATCAACCGGCGGCCGAAGAACCCGCGGCGGCGGCGGATGACGACACCGCGTCCGACGACGACAACGACACCGCGTCCGACGACGACAACGACACCATGGCGGATGATGACGCGGCCGACGACGACGCCACCGACGACGACGACAACGACGACAACGACGATAACGACGACAACGACGACACCACCGACGACGACACCGCCGGCGACGACGACGAAGGCAAAAGCGGCGACAAACTCAAGAGCACGCACGACGACAGCACCGACGTGGGCGGCTGCGGCGCTTATTGATCGACGCTTCCAACCTCTGGATGCATGCCAGGACAGGGCTCTGCCGTCAGAGCCCTGTTTTATTGTCCGCGCCGGGATCTCCGGCCGGCCGATCCGCTGAATCCGGCCCGGACGGAGCTTGACGCTTTTTCAAAGTGGAAATAAAGATAAACGGCGACACTGAAACCCGAGAGCGAGCGTCTATCGGCGACGCAGCGTGGAAGGAGCAAATGATGGCCAGAAAGAAATCATCGCCTCAAACGGCGACCGGCAAAACCGTCCCGCCGGTCATGGTGGACAACGACAACCTGATTCATCCCGATCAAGCGGCCATGGACAGCATCCATAAGATTCTGGCATCCGCGCGCAAATATCACGGCACGAAACAGAAGCGGGTCGGCATGCTGTTTTCCGGCGGCCCGGCGCCGGGCGGCAACGCGGTCATTTCCGGCGCGGCCTTGTCGTTCCTCAACGATGGCTGGGAAGTCATCGGTTTTTACAAAGGCTACGAGCACCTCGAGCAGTTCAACCGCGAAAAGCCGCGGCAATTCCGCGAAGGCGTTCATTTCAAGCGGCTGGGCTATGAAGACGTGACCAAGATCCGCCAACTCGGCGGCATCATCATCAAGACGTCGCGCGCCAACCCGAGCAAGGTGGCCAACGCCGAAATCCGCAACCCGCACGACCTGATCGATCCGAAACGGTCGGTCAAGCTGTACAACGTCCTGGACGCCCTGGAATTCATGGGGATTCAGGCGCTGATTTCCATCGGCGGCGACGACACGCTGAAAACCGCCTTCTACCTGCATCTGCTCGGCCTGCCGGTCGTGCACGTGCCCAAGACCATCGACAACGACTACTACGGCATTCCCTGGACCTTCGGCTACTTCACGGCGATCGAGCACGCCCGCCAGGCGATCAAGGTGTTCAACGCCGAGGCCCAGACCACCGATTCGTGGTGGATTCTCGAATTGATGGGCCGCAAAACCGGTTGGTACACCCTGGGCGCCGGCATCGCGGGCGAGGCCGTGCGGATGATCGGCCCCGAGGAAATGGGCTCGAAGGTCGATCTGAACGATCTGGCCAAGGAAATCTTCGAACTCGTCATGGAGCGCGAGAAGTACGGCAAGCACTACGGCGTCGTGCTGGTTTCGGAGGGCCTGGTCGATCGCCTGCCCGACGACCAACGGCCGCACGAAGTGGACGAACACGGCAACACCAAATTTTCCGAGGCTTTCTTCGGCTATCGGCTGAGCAAGGCCATCGGCGATCTGTACAAGAAGACGACGGGCAAAAAGCTGCACATCAAGTCCGAGACGGTCGGCTATACCACGCGTTGCGCCGAGCCGTCGGCGTTCGATATCACCCTCGGCAGCCAGCTCGGCATGGGCGCCTTCCGGTTCATCAAGGAAGGCCTCAGCGGCAACATGGTCAGCGTCGGCGACAACCTGGAAATCAAGAACGTGCCGTTCGAATCGCTGATCGATCCGGTCACGTTCCGGACCCGCCTGCGCTTCGTGCCGATCCAGGGCGACTTCTTCAAACTGGCGAAATCGCTCGAATTCCGTCGCTTGCAGGAAAGCTGATCCGCGAACCTCGATTTTCAGGCCCGGTCCGGCCGCGCGCTGGGCCGGGTTTTTTCTTGCCTGGAATCCGGCCGGCCGCCGCGATATGATCCGCTTCGTGAAACGAGCCGCTACCGTTTTTATCGCTTTTTTGGTGCTGGGCCTCGCCTGCGCGACGGCGCCGCAAGCCGAGCGCTCGCCCTGGCATGAGGTTCCGAACGTGCCGGACGGCCGCTACCTGGTCTTTCCGCCGCTCGAACCGCCGGGCGAAAAAACGCCGCTCTTGTTCGCACTGCACGGGTGGGGCGGCGAGGCGCTCAGTTACGGGCGGCTGTGGCACGAAGCATTGCAGGGCGGCTATCTGGTCGTCGCGCCGCAGGCCACGCCCAAGCCGCGCGGCGGCGCCGCGGTTTCCACTTGGAGCACCAGCAAGGCCGACCGCGATTACCTGCTGCAAGTGTGGGACGAGATCCACCGCGATTACCGGATCGACCCGGAGCGGACCGTGGTCGTGGGCTACAGCGCGGGCGGATTGGCCGCCGCCGCCATCGTGGAGAACCGCAACGCCGAGGTGGCGGCGGTGATCTTCCACGCCTGCCGGCCGTACGCGAAGCCGGCGCTGCTCAAGGGCAAGCACGTCTTTCTGCTCGCCGGCGAACGCGACACCTCGTTCAACGCCAAGAAAGCCGGCGCCGCCCTCGCCGAACTGACCGCCCAGGGCGTCGATGTCCGGCTGGCTGTCGCCCCCGGCGTCAGCCACGTCACCGTCTACGACAAGGTCAAAGACGCCGCCCGCTGGGTGCTCGGCGGGTTCGCGGCGCCGACCGGCGAATGATGTTGAACCGGAACCCACCGAACAATTCAATCACTAATTGCGATAATTATTGATATCTTGTATTCAGAAAAATGTGCTGGTCCACGATCGCCGAAAGGAGCAAGCGGAATGTATTTTTGTTATGTCGACGAGGCGGGATCATTGGATGTGGATACCAAGCGTTTGTGCCGGGACGCCAAGGAAAAGCCGTATATTTACGTTCTTTGCGGTCTTTGTGTCTTGGATTTCAAGTGGTCGAAATTCTCAGGGATTATTGATGACCGCAAGGATCAACTGCGAACAAAGATCAAACAAACGAGAGGGTTGGATCTATCCTTGGCTGATTGCGAATTGAAATCGTCGTGGATTCGAATTCCCAAATTGCGTCGCGAGCGTCAGTTTCTTTCCAATCTGTCACCGGATGAACTGACCGCTTTGGTCAACTTGTGTTACTATCAGATTGAATACGCGAAAATGACCCTTTTCGCCATTGTGGTCGACAAACGGAATCTTCTGGGATACATGGATCAAGACAAGCTGCATCGCAAAGCTTGGGAATTGCTTCTGGAGCGAGTCGAAAACTTCATGCGCGAACGCCATGACCGTCACAATGTGATTTTTCTTCGCGATGATGTCAGTCGCCAGGCGAATCAGAATCTCGCGGAAAAGCATGCTTACCTGTTACGAACGCAAGCGACTTCGGGACAGAAGTTGGGTCATGTCATCGAGATGCCACTGTTTGTGCGTAGCGAACTCTCGAACGGCATTCAACTTGCCGACTTTGCTGCCTATAATTTTTACCATGCATTTTCGCGGAAAACGCTCGATTACGAGCATTTTCAAAGAATATTTCCCTACATCTATAATTCGGCCAATACCCCATCTGAAAAGCTCGATGGATTGAAGGTGTTTCCGCCCGAAAGCGAATTGACACCCTTCGCTAGTGAAATCGGGAGATTAGCCGGAAAAATTTCGGAAGCAAGATTAAAAAAATGAAGTCCAGCGGGGCGAACCCTATCGAGCCGACTTGCGGCACTGGACTGTCAGTATTGTCGTCATCCAGCCGATTCTTGTCAAGAATGATCGTTAATGTATTCTATTTGTTACAATACAATAAATAACGCCGTGCGGAGCGGCGCCGGCTGATAACAACCAGTAACCGTTTCCGTTTTTCGTCAGCACCCGCAACCGGCGTCATCGTCGTCGTCATCCCCGCCGCCGGACTGATCGTCGTCGTCCGCCTGATCGTCGTCGTCATCGTCGGTTGGTTCAGCCGGGACGTAGAGGTCGCCCTCGGCGGTGACGGCGATGTCGAGCAGGTGGTCCGACAGCGGCGCGCTGTGGTGGGTCACCAGCAGGTGCCACGTCCGATCGTCGGGCGGGTAGATCGCTTCGTCGAACGAGGACAAGCCTGTCCAGGCGTAGGCCGCCTTGAACGCCTGGTTCGTCCGGGCCTTTTCGAGGTTCTTGTCGTTGACCAGGAACACGTCGACCAGCGGCGGATCGAACGGGTAGTACGGCCGCGCGGCGCTGAAGGCGCTTTTCGTGCCGGCCAGCCGGTCGGTCGCGTTGAACGTTAGGTGCAGGGCGTAGGTGTCGTTGAGCTGCTCGAACTCGAGCGGCTGGTCGTTCACCAGGGGTTGCGCGAACTGGTGCGTGTAGTCGAACGTGGCGTTCGCCGTTGCGTCGGCGGCCTTGACGATCCATTCCAGCGGCGTTTTTTCGCCTTTGCCGGTGTCCGGATACACGCCCGCGCCGCTTTCGATGTAGATGAAGTAGTTGCGGTTTTCGCCCAGTTTCACCGAGGCCAACCCGTCGGGGTCGGTGATCAGCCAGAAGCCCTGATACTTCGAGGTGGTGCCCCAACCCTCGGAGTAGATATCGATGCGCGCGTCGGGAACCGGCGCCCCGTCGGCGTCGGTGAGGGCGAAATTGACGGTGATGTGGTCGCTGTAGCGTTCGGGCACGGCTTCAACCCGGCCGTCGCCGAGCCAGAAGACCGCGAAACTGATGTCCTTGCTGCCGCCGACCTGCTTGTCGTAGGCGATGCCCGGGTTGTTGATGGTGTTGCCGCCGTTGCTCCAATCGACCTGGAAGGGGTGCCACTCGTCGTCGGCATAGAACTCGTTCCAGACGTGGTCCTCGTTGATGGTGCTGACCAGCCCCGCCGGGATCAGCGCCGTGCGCATGGCGGCGGCGCCGATGTCCTGCAATTCGCCGCAGTTGCCGTAGTGGTTGTAGGCGATGCGCACCGGATCCAGTGACCGCTCGACCGGCGCTCCGTTGTCGTACCGCTCCTGGATGTTGTCGAGCATGTTCTTGCCGATCCAGTTGCCGACGGCGCTGACCGCGTCGGTGTTTTCCCAGAGCGGCCGGTCGCCCGACAGCCACTTGGTCTCGCCGTCCCACAGCAGGGTCACGCCCGCGAGCATGTCGGCCAGTGCCGGCCGGCCGTAGACGGTCACCGTGTCGGTTTCGTTCGCCGCCTGCGCGACGGTGGTGAAGCCGCCGGGGAACACCAGGCCCGCCGGGTCGTCGGCGTCGGCGGTATCCAGGTGCAGTTCGAGGACCCGGTAATTGCTGACGAAGGTTTCGAGCTGGGTCTTGGCGTTCGCCACGGCCTGGTAGAGGGCCAGCGGCTGATTCGGCAGCACGACGGCCTTTTTGTAGATCGTCTGGAACGTCGCCCATTCGGTGTCGCCGTAGCCCGCCAGCGTGGCGCTGTCGATGACGGTCGCGTCGGCCCAGCGGCCGAGGTCGGTCAGGGCGGTCTGGAATTCCGGCACCAGCGTGTCGGCCAGCAGGGCGATCGGTGAGGCCGCCGGCAGCAGCAGGTCGCCGTTGCCCTGGTCGAGCAGGTTTTCGAGCAGCGGGCAGCCGTTGGCCGCGGACGCCGCCGCAAGGCGGACCGTCGTCGCGAAGATCTGCCCGGACCCGTAAGCGAACTCGGCGAAGGCCACGTCGCGGCCGGTGCCGTGGTAGATGATTTCCAGGTTGTGGATGGACAAGTCCGTCAGGTAGCCGCGCGCGCTGGGCGCGAGGCCCTGCAGGTCGGCGGCGTCCACGTCTTGGAAATACATCGGCGCCTGATAGCCGCGCCCGTCGCCGACGTCGTACATCAGGTATTCGCGCCAGAAGTAGCCGCCTTCGCCGGGGTCGGCGTCGTAACCGGTGAGCGGATCGACCTGGTCGATGCCTTCCACGTCGAGTTTCGGATGCACGACGTGCCAGTAGTAGATGTCGCGCGGCAGGTCGTAGGTCGTTTCCTCGCCGTCCGCGATCAGGTGGTAGCGCAGGGTCGTGCCGTAATCGCCCTTGCCGGATTCGCCGCTATCGACGACCTCGACGTAATCGAGCAGTTCGTCGTATTCGTAGATCAAGCCGACGTTCGCCTCGAAGAAGGCGAGGCGGTCGTTGACGCCCTCGAGATCGCTTTTGCTCAGGTAGGCGATCAGGAAGGCGTATTCGTCGCGATAGCGGTCGTCGATCGGGTCGAGCAGGATTTCGGCCAGTTCCTCGGCGATCGTGGCGTTGACCTCGAAAAAGCGGTGGGCGACGCGCATTTTCAGCCAGTCGGGCGCCACGGCGACGGCGTCCAGCATGGTCTGGCTCAGGGTTTCGATCTCCGGCGCGTCGATTTCGCCCACGGCCGGATTGACGCTCCAGATCATTTGTTCGTAGGCGTTGAGGTAGTTGGCGCCGAAGGTCTCGTCGGCGGCCGGCCGGACGAGCGGCACGGGGGCCGCCTCATCGCCGGCGCGGAAAACCGGGGTCAAGGGATGGTCGTAAACGGTCGCCTCGTCGAGCTTCAGCGGCGCGATCGTCGGGCCGCCGTCGGCCAGGGCGAGGGAAGTCACGAGCAGCAGACACGTCAGGCAAAGCGCGGCCCGCAGGGTATGCATGAATTTCCTCCACGAATAAAGGCGGGATATCGGCCATTGTAGCGCCGGTGGGTTCGGGCTCACAAGGCGATGGTTTGCCGCGCCGATTCTGTGTTAAGGTGGCGGCGCTCGGGAGGAATCGGTGTACGGATTGGTCAAACCGAAATGGGTCGACCCCGCGGCCAAACCGCCGGCGCTCGCCGGCCCGCTGGGCGTCGTCGTCCCCGCCTACAACGCGGCCGACACCATCGCCGCCTGCCTGGCCAGCCTGCAAAATCAACGCGGCGTGACGATCGACCTGGTGGTCGTGGACGACGGGTCCACCGACGGCACGGCCGAGGCCGCGCAAACCGCCGGGGCGCGCGTCGTGCGCCGCGCCGTCAACGGCGGGGCCGGCGGCGCGCGCAACGAAGGCGCGAAACACGTCGGCGGCGACGTCCTGTTTTTCGCCGAGGCCGACGGCTGCTACGCCCCGGACCACCTGCGCACCTGCCTGCGGGCCCTGGCCGACCCGGAAGTCGGCGCGTCCATCGCCCTGGGCGTCCGGGCCTGGACCGGGCGCGACAACGCGGTGACGCGCTGGGGCGACGCCGTCTGGATCGCCGCGCATTCCCTGGTAGCGCTCGGCCGGCGCGGCACCGGCGCCTGGTGCTACCGGCGGGAAGCATTCGCGGCGGCGGGCGGCTTCGACGAGACGTTGCACCACGGCGAGGACCTCGATCTGGCGCGGCGGATCGGCCGGCTCGGCCGTCGCACGGGCGTCGCCGGCTGGGCGACGATCCGGCACCGCAACCCGGACACCTGGGGCGCCTGGGCGCGCGAGGCCTGGCACAAGGCGCGGGCGCGCGGGCTGGACGAAAAACCGACCGCCGCGGCCTGGCTCGCGCAAGGGTTGAAGGCGGGCTTGCTGGCGGCGATCCCGGCCGCGCTCGTCGCCGGCGCGCTGGCCCGGCCGCTCTGGTTGCCGGTCGTTCTGGCCGCGTTGGTCGCGCTTTGCACGGATCGCGCCGAAAACCGGCTGGCGCTGCGCTGGTTGTGGGTTCGGCGCGATTGGCGGTCCTTCCCGGCGGTGCCGCCGCTTTGCTGGCTGCGCCGGTTCTGCCTGGCGGGCGGGCGTCTGGCCGGCTGGGCGCGGGCGGAAAAATCGGGTAGGAAATCCACTGGCGGTAAGCTATATTGAGCGCCAAGCCGAAGTCAGTAAAAAAACCATCGTATGTGGGGAGGCAATGGAACCGGTAGGAGTCGTACAAGTCGTTCATAGTCTGGAAGTCGGCGGCATGGAGCGGGTGGCCGCGCATTTGGCCATGCATTTGGGCAGTCCGTACAAATCCCTGGTTATCTGTTTGACGATTCCCGGCCACTTCGCGCCGCAACTGGAAGCCGCGGGCATCGAGGTGATCGCCCTGAACAAGAAACCGGGCAAGGATTTCGGCCTGCCCGGGCGGCTGGCGAAAATCCTGCGGGAACGCCGGATCCGCATCGTCCACGCGCACAACAGCGGGCCGATGTTCACCGGCACCTGGGCCGGTTTGCTGGCCCGAAGCAACGGCATCATCGTCACCGACCACAGCCGCTATTTCCCGGAGCGCCCGACGGTCGTTGCCACGGAAATGGTGTTGTCGCGGCTGGTGAACGAGATCGTCAGCGTCAGCGAACACAACAAGCAGGAACTGGTGAAACGGCTGCATTGGCCGGAGAAAAAAATCACCGTGATTCCCAACGGCGTGGAGGAGATTTCCGAAATCGACGCGGCGACCGCCGGCCGGCTGCGGGAGGAATTCGGGCTGACCGGCGACATGCCGACGCTGCTGACCATGGCGCGGCTCGAAAAGCAGAAGAACATCGGCCTGCTGATTCAGGCCATGGGCGAATTGCGCAAACAAGGCCTGGACTGCCGGCTGATCGTCGGCGGCGAGGGCGCCGAACGCGAAACCCTCGAGCGGCTGCGCCGGGAATGCCAATTGGAAGATCGGGTCTTTTTGCCCGGCTGGCGGCTCGACGCGGCGGCGCTTTACCGGGTCGTCGACATCTTCGCGCTGCCCTCCGACTGGGAAGGCCTGCCGATGAGCATCCTCGAGGCGATGAGCGCCTCGTTGCCGATCCTGGCCACCGACGTGGGCGACGTTTCCAAGGCGGTGATCACCCGGGAAAACGGGCTGCTGGTAACGCCGCGCGACCTCGGCCAGATGGCGGCGGCGCTCGCGGAACTGGTGCGGGATGCGGATAAACGGCGCCGGTTCGGCGTGAAGAGCCGGGACATCTGGCAGCAGCATTACAGCGTGAAAGGCATGGCGCGACGCTACGAAGAGCTCTATGCGAGGTATGCGTGAGCGGTTCCCGGGTCGCGAAAAACAGCCTCATTCTTCTGATCGCCGAGGCGGCGCGCCGCGGCTTGTCGGTCGTGATCGCAGTTCTGGTGGCCCGAGCGATGACCGTCGACGATTTCGGGCGCTTCGGCCTCGCGCTGGCGCTGTCGGGCATTTTCGAAGTGGTGGGTAATTTCGGCCTGACTTCCCTG
>JAAYVF010000021.1 GCA_012517325.1 Myxococcales bacterium
ACCGTGCAAAATTTTGTCTCCGCAGCCAGTGGAATGGCCGTCATGGCAGCGTTTATTCGCGCCCTGGCGCGGCACGGCGTTCACACACTGGGAAACTTTTGGGTCGATCTGACTCGCACGACCTTGTACATCTTGCTGCCGCTGTCGCTGGTGCTGGCGTTAGCGCTCGTCAGCCAGGGGAGCGTGCAGACCTTTGCGGCCTCTCGGCCGGTTGCCCTGCTCGACCCGGCGGTTGATTCACAGGGCAATGGAATTGACCAGCAAATTCTGGCGCTTGGCCCGGCGGCCTCGCAAATCGCAATCAAGCAACTGGGCACGAATGGCGGCGGCTTTTTCAACGTTAATTCTGCGCACCCGTTCGAGAATCCCACCCCGCTGGCCGGTTTTCTCGAAATGCTGGCGATTCTGCTGATTCCGGCGGCGCTCTGCCACACGTTCGGGAAAATGGTGAAGGACGCGCGCCAGGGCTGGGCGGTGCTGGCGGCGATGACGGTGATTTTCGTCGGCCTGGCGGCGTTGTGCATCGCCGGCGAGCAGGCGGGGAATCCGCGCCTGGCGGCGCTGGGGGTCGACCAGCGGGCCGGCGAAATGTCCGCCGGCGGCAATCTCGAGGGCAAGGAGACGCGGTTCGGCATCGTGAATTCGGCGCTCTGGGCCGCGGCCACGACCGCCGCGTCCAACGGGTCGGTCAACGCCATGCACGATTCCTTCACGCCGCTCGGGGGGTTGGCGCCGCTTTGGCTGATGCAGTTGGGCGAAGTGGTTTTCGGCGGCGTGGGCAGCGGCCTGTACGGCATGCTGATGTTCGTCATCGTGGCGGTGTTCGTCGCCGGGCTCATGGTCGGGCGGACGCCGGAATACCTGGGTAAGAAAATCGAAGCCTTCGAAATGAAAATGGCGGCGATCTCCATTTTGATTCCGCCGGTTCTCGTTTTGGCCGGAACGGCGCTGGCGGCCGTCAGCCGGGTCGGGGCCGCCGCCGTCCTCAACCCGGGGCCGCACGGCTTTTCCGAATTGCTGTATGCCTTTTCGTCGGCGGGCAACAACAACGGCAGCGCCTTCGCGGGCCTCGCCGCCGATTCGCCGTTTTTCAATGTCACCCTCGGCATCGTCATGCTGGTGGCGCGCTACTGGCTGATCGTGCCCGCCCTGGCGGTGGCCGGGTCGCTCGCTCAAAAAAAGCACCTGCCCGAAGGGGCGGGAACGTTGCCCACGCATACGCCGACCTTCGTCGCCATGCTGATCGGCACGGTGATCCTGGTCGGCGCGTTGACGTTTGTGCCCGCCCTCGCGCTGGGGCCGATCGTCGAGCACCTTCAACTCTGGGCGCGCTGAGACGGGAAAGGAACGACTCGATGTCCGCCGAAAGAATGACCACGTGGGACGCCGCCTTGATCCGCCGCGCGCTGGTCGAGGCGCTGCGCAAGTTGCGGCCGAGCCGCATGATGCGCAACCCGGTGATGTTCGTCGTCGAAATCGGCGCGCTGCTGACCACCGCCACGGCGGTGCCGGCCTTGGCCGGCGATACCGCGCGGCCGGTTTTCGCGGCGGCCATCGCGTTCTGGCTCTGGGCCACGGTCTGGTTCGCGAACTTCGCGGAAGCCGTGGCCGAGGGCCGCGGCAAGGCTCAGGCCGATGCGTTGCGGCAGGCGCGACAAGACATTGCCGCGACCCGGCTGGCCGCGCCTACTTTGTCGGCGGCCCGCGAAATCGTGCCGTCCAGCGTGCTTCGCGTAGGCGATCTGGTGCTGGTCGAGGCGGGGGAGTGGATTCCGGGCGACGGCGAGGTGGTGGCAGGGGCGGCGTCGGTCGACGAAAGCGCGGTGACCGGCGAGAGCGCCCCGGTGATCCGGGAAAGCGGCGGCGACCGCAGCGCGGTGACCGGCGGCACGCGGGTGCTTTCGGATCGGCTGATCATCCGCATCACCGCCCGGCCCGGCGAATCGTTTCTCGACAAGATGATCGGCCTGGTCGAAGGCGCCAAACGCCGCAAGACGCCGAACGAAATCGCCCTGGATATCCTGCTGGCCGCCCTGACGCTGATTTTCCTGCTGGTCGTGGCGACGCTGCGGCCGTTCTCGTCCTTCAGCGCGGCGGCGGCGGGCCGGGGAACGCCGATTTCACTGCCGATGCTGACGGCGCTTCTGGTCTGCCTGATTCCCACGACCATCGGGGGCCTCCTGTCGGCCATCGGCATCGCCGGCCTGGACCGGTTGATCCGCAAGAACGTGATCGCGCTTTCGGGCCGGGCGGTCGAAGCCGCGGGCGACGTGGACGTGCTGCTGCTCGACAAGACCGGCACCATCACCTTCGGCAATCGGCAGGCCGCCGAGTTCGAACCGGCGCCCGGGGTGACGGCGCGCGCCCTGGCCGAAGCCGCGCAACTCGCTTCCTTGGCCGACGAGACGCCCGAAGGCCGCAGCATCGTGATCCTCGCCAAGGAAAAACATGGCATCCGCCAGCGGGATTTGTCGGCGCTCCACGCCGCTTTCATTCCTTTCTCGGCGCAGACGCGGATGAGCGGGGTCGATTTCGACGGGAAAAAAATCCGCAAGGGCGCCGTGGACGCCGTGGCCGCCCATGTCGCCAACCTGGGCGGCGCCGTCCCGCCGGCGGTTCGGGCCGGGGCGGAGCGGATCGCGAAGAGCGGGGGTACGCCGCTGGTCGTCGCCGAAAACGAGCGGGTGTTGGGCCTCGTGAATTTGAAGGACGTCGTCAAGGGCGGCATCCGCGAACGGTTTTCGCAAATGCGGAAGATGGGCATCAAGACCGTGATGATCACCGGCGACAACCCGCTCACCGCGGCCGCCATCGCCGCCGAGGCGGGGGTAGACGATTTTCTGGCGCAGGCCACTCCCGAGGCCAAACTGAATCTGATTCGCCGTTATCAGGCGGAAGGGCGGTTGGTGGCCATGACCGGCGACGGCACGAACGACGCTCCCGCCCTGGCGCAGGCCGATGTCGCGGTGGCGATGAACACCGGCACGCAGGCGGCGAAAGAGGCGGGGAACATGGTCGATCTCGATTCCAACCCGACCAAGCTGATCGAGATCGTCGAGACCGGCAAGCAATTGCTGATGACCCGCGGCGCCCTGACGACGTTCAGCCTGGCCAACGACGTGGCCAAATACTTCGCCATTATTCCGGCCGCCTTCGCCTCGACCTATCCGCAGCTCGCGGCGCTCAACGTCATGCGGCTGGCCACGCCGGAAAGCGCCGTGCTCGCGGCGACGATTTTCAACGCGCTGATCATCGTTCTGTTGATCCCCCTGGCGCTCAAGGGCGTGCGCTACCGGCCGCTGGGCGCGTCGGCCGTTCTACGCCGGCATCTGCTGATTTACGGCCTGGGCGGGTTGGCGCTGCCGTTCGTCGGCATCAAGCTGTTGGATCTGGCGATCGCGCCGTTTTTCGGTCGGTGAGGAGGATGACATGTTCCGGCAAGGGCTGGCGGCGGTTCGGTTGCTGATCGTCTTGAGCGTGTTAACGGGGTTGATCTATCCCCTGCTGATCCTGGGCGCGGCGCGGGCGTTTTTCCCGTATCGGGCCGGGGGCAGCCTGATCGTCGCCGACGGTGCGATGATCGGTTCGGAACGGATCGGCCAGGCCTTTTCGTCCCCGCGATATTTTTGGGGCCGTCCCTCGGCGACCGCGCCGTTTCCGTACAACGCGGCGGCCTCCGCGGGTTCCAACCTCGGGCCGCTCAACCCGGCCCTGGAGAACGCGGTTCGGAGTCGCCTCACCGCCCTGCGCGAAGCCGACCCGGACAACGCCGCGCCGGTTCCCGTCGACCTGGTGACCGCCTCGGGCAGCGGCCTGGACCCGGAGATCAGTCCGGCGGCGGCGTTCTACCAGGCCGGCCGAGTGGCCCGCGCGCGCGGCCTGTCGCGCGATGCGGTGGCGGACCTGATTCGGCGGCTGCAGCGGGGGCGGCAATGTCTTGTGCTTGGCGAAACGCGGGTAAACGTGCTTAGATTGAACCTGGCGTTGGACGAGCTGGAAAGGAACCAGCGGCAATGACGGAACCCCGACCCGATCCGGATGTCCTGCTGCGGCGGCTGTTCGACGAGAAGCACCAGGAAGGCCGACTGCGGATTTTCCTGGGGGCGTCTCCCGGCGTAGGCAAGACCTATGCGATGCTTCGCGCGGCCGGCATCCGGCAGGCGCAGGGCAAACCGGTGCTGGTCGGCTACGTCGAAACGCACGGCCGGGCCGAAACCGAGGCGCTGCTCGCCGGACTGGAAATTCTGCCGGTCGTGGAAAGCGAGTACCGCGGCATCCGGCTGCGCGAGTTCGACCTCGACGCCGCGCTGGCCCGCCAGCCGGAAACCATCCTCGTCGACGAGCTGGCCCACACCAACGCCCCCGGTTCGCGCCACGCCAAGCGCTGGCAGGACGTTCTGGAACTCCTGGCCAACGGCATTCACGTCTGGACGACGGTCAATATCCAACACCTGGAAAGCCTCAACGACGCGGTGGAGCGGGTGACCGGCGTTCGCGTACGGGAGATCGTGCCCAATCACGTTTGGGAACGGGCCGACGCGGTGGAGTTGATCGATCTGCCGCCGGAAGAATTGCTCGATCGGCTCAAGGCCGGAAAAGTCTACGTTCCCGGCACCGTCGAGCAGGCGCTGACGGGTTTTTTCCGCCCGGAAAAGCTGACGGCCTTGCGCGAATTATCGTTGCGCCAGACCGCGCAACGCGTCGATGACCAGATCGCGGACGACGCGCGGCGGGGCCGGGCCGCCCCCGCTCCCTCCGCCGGCGAGCGCATCCTGGTTTCGGTCGGTCCCGGGCCGTTTTCGGCGCGGCTCGTGCGCGCAACGAAAATCATGGCCGACGAGCTGCACGCGCGCTGGTACGCCGTAACCATCGAAACCCCGGAGCATTCCTCGCTTCCCGAAGCCGACAAGGAGCGGATTCGCGAAAACATGCACCTCGCCGCCACGCTGGGCGCGGAAACCTGGACGCTGACCGGCGAGCGCATCGGCGCCGGGCTGCTCGAGTTCGCGCGCGAACATCGCGTCAACCGGATCCTGATCGGCAAGCCGCTACACTCCCGCTGGAAGGATCTCCTCAAGGGGTCGCTGCTGGACGAGGTCATCCGGGGCAGCGGCGATATCGACGTGCACGTCATCACCGGCGTCAAACCCGACCCGGCCGCCGCCGCCGCGCCGCGGCCTCGCCGCTGGCCGTCGCCGGCCCCGTACCTCTGGGCGTTGCTGATCGTCGCGCTCGTCACCGGCGCGAACTATCTGCTGCGATCCCGCGTCGAATTGCAGGACATCGTTTTACTGTATTTGCTGGGCGTGGTGTGGATCGCCTTTCGTTTCGCCTTCGGCCCGGCGGCCCTGGCGTCGCTGCTGTCGGTCGCGGCCTTCGATTACTTTTTCGTGCCGCCGGTTCGCACGTTTTCGGTCAGCAACCCGATGCACCTGCTGACCTTCGCGGTCATGCTGGTGGTTTCGTTCGTCATCGCCGACCTGGCCTGGCGTTCCCGGGCGCGGGCCGAGGCGGCGCGGCGGCGCGATCGCGAATCGCGGCTGCTGTTCAACTTTACCGACCGGTTGGCGGGCGCCGCGACCCTCGACGCCCTGCTGCGGGCCGCCGTGGAAAGCATTCAGGAGGATTTCCCTTGCCGGGGAACGGTGTTTTTCGACGGGCCGGACGGGTTCGCGCCGGGTTTGCCGGCGGACAATCCGGTGTTTGGCGAGGAATCGGCCACCGCGCGGTGGGTGCTGGAAAACAGCCGGCCGGCCGGAAATGGCACCCAGACGCTGGCCGGCGCGCGGGCGCTCTATCTGCCGGTGGCCGCCGCCGGCAAAACGCTCGCCGTGCTGGCGTTGCTGTTTGAAAAGGCGAGTCCCTATCGGGACCCGGAACAGCGCCGGCTGCTGGAGACGCTGACGCGCCAGTTCGGGCTGTTTCTGGAACGGATGCTGCTGGAGCGGGAAGCCCGCGCCAGCCGGCTGCGCGCCGACGAGGAACAGTTGCGCAACGCCCTGCTCAGTTCGTTGTCGCACGACCTGCGCACGCCGCTCGCCGCGATCATCGGGTCGGCGACCACCCAACTCGCCGTCGGCCCCGAACTGGCCGCGGAATCCCGCCAGGAACTCAATCAGGCGATTCTCGAGGAGGCCGAACGGATGAACCGCCTGGTCGGCAATCTTCTGGACATGACCAAACTGGTCTCCGGGTCGCTGACGCCCAAGCGCGAGTGGCAGCCGTTGGAGGAAATCGTCGGCTCGGCCCTGCGTCGCCTGCAAAAACAACTCGCGGGGCACGACGTCCGGGTGCGGCTGGACGACCCCCCGCCGTTGATCTGGGCCGATTCCCTGTTGCTCGAACAGGTGCTGGTCAACCTGCTGGACAACGCCGCCAAATACACGCCGCCGGGCACCTGGATCGAGATTCGGGCGGAAAACGAGCCGGACCTCGCCCGCCTCGTCGTCGAAGACGCCGGCCCCGGCTTTCCGGCGGCGGAAGCGGAACGGCTGTTCGAGCGCTTTTTCCGCGGCGCCGCGTCGAAGGGCCACGGCGGTTCCGGCTTGGGTTTGAGCATTTGTCGCGGTATCGTGGAAATCCACGGCGGCCGCGTTTGGGCCGAAGCCCGCCCGGGCGGCGGCGCGCGGTTCGTGGTGGAATTGCCGACGGGCGGAACGCCGGCGCCGGCCGAACCGCCGGCGGACGAGGAACCTCCAGCAGGGGAGCGATGAATCATGAGCGACCCCGCGCCAAAAATCCTGGTGGTCGAGGACGAAACGCAGATGCGCAAGTTTCTGCGGGTCGCGTTGGCTTCGCAGGGTTACCTCGTCGTCGAGGCGGCGACCGCCGGCGAAGGGCTCACGGCGGCGGCGATGCACAATCCCGACGTGGTGCTGCTCGACCTGGGCCTGCCCGATCGGGACGGCCTGGAGGTGGTCGCGCGCCTGCGCGAATGGTCCGCGGTGCCGATCCTGGTGGTTTCGGCGCGCGGCCAGGAAAGCGACAAGATCGCCGCGCTGGACAACGGGGCGGACGACTACCTGACCAAGCCGTTCGGCGCCGGGGAACTGCTGGCGCGCATCCGCGTGGCGCTGCGCCGCTCGGCCGGTCGCGCCGGCGAGCCGGCGACGGTTTTTTCGGCCGGTTTTCTGCAGGTCGATTTGACGAAGCGGCAGGTGCTCGTCCACGGCCGGGAAGTGCACCTGACGCCCATCGAATACAAGCTGCTTTCGATTCTGATCCGCAACGAGGGGAAGGTCATCACTCATCGCCAGTTGCTGAAGGACGCCTGGGGTCCGAACAGCGTGGAACACACCCAATACCTGCGCGTCTACATGGCCCAGTTGCGCCGGAAGATCGAACCCGACCCGGCCCGGCCCGAACTTATCCTGACCGAACCGGGGGTCGGCTACCGCTTGCGGGCGGAATGAGCGGGCCGCGTCAGATGCCGCCGCCCTGCGCGAATTCCTCGCGGACGTACTGCGCCTGACTGATCCGACCGCCGGGCGGCACGTCGCGGGTCAGCCAGACGTTGCCGCCGATCACCGCGCCGCGCCCGATCGTCACCGGGCCGAGAATCGTTGCGCCGGAATAGATGATCACGTCGTCCTCGACCTTGGGATGCCGGTCGATCCCCTTGATGGGGTTGCCGTGGTCGTCCAACGGAAAGCTTTTCGCGCCGAGGGTGACGCCCTGATAAAGCCGCACGCGGTTGCCCAGCCGCGTCGTCTCGCCGATCACCACGCCGGTGCCGTGATCGATGAAAAAGCTTTCGCCGATTTGCGCGCCGGGGTGGATGTCGATGCCGGTGGCGCCGTGGGCCAGCTCCGTGATGATGCGCGGGATGAGCGGCACGCCGAGCCGGTGCAGTTCGTGCGCCAGGCGCTGGTCGGTGATCGCCAGCAACCCCGGATAGCAGAAAATCGTCTCGTCCGGACTGGTCGCCGCCGGGTCGCCCTCGTAGGCCGCCCTCACATCGGTGGCCAACAGGCGCCGCACCTCGATCAACCGTTCGAGGAAACGGTCGGTCAGGTCCTTGGCGTCGGCGTCGCATTGCAGGCAGCGGTCGCCGGGCTCGTTGCATTGAAAGCACAGGCCGCGGCGGATCTGCTCGCGCAACTTGCGGCGCACGTCGTCCAGAATGCTGCCGAGATAAAAGGGCAGGCTGTCGGCCTCGATTTCACTCGCCCCGAAGTACCCGGGAAACAGCACCGCCCGCAGCGAATCGAGGATCTCGGCGATCGCCGCCCGCGACGGCAGGGGTTGTTCGTTCGTCCGACGTGTCAGGTGCCCGTTGGCCTCGCAGAGTTCAGTCACGACCCGCGCCAGGCCCGTTTCCGCGCGTGGTTCAACCGTTGTTTTCATAGAGGCCCTCGAACAACCAGGTGGACAGGTACCGTTCGCCCGAACTGGGGGCGATGACCACGATCAGCTTGCCGGCGTTTTCCGGCCGCTTGGCCAGTTGCAATGCGGCCCAGGTCGCGGCGCCGGACGAAATGCCGACCAGGATGCCTTCCTCGCGCGCCAGGCGGCGGGCCGTCTCGCCGGCCTCTTCATCGCCGACCTGGATGATTTCGTCGATCAACTCGGTGCGCAGAATCTCCGGCACGAAGCCGGCGCCGATGCCCTGAATCTTGTGCGGGCCCGGTTTGCCGCCCGACAGCACCGGGCTGCCCTTCGGCTCGATCGCTACCGCCCGGAACGACGGCTTGCGCGCCTTGATCACCTCGGCGATGCCGGTCAGCGTGCCGCCCGTGCCGACACCCGCCACCAGGAAATCGACTTGGCCTTCGGTGTCGTTCCAGATTTCCAGCGCGGTCGTCTCGCGGTGAATTTTCGGGTTCGCCGGATTCTTGAATTGCTGCAACTGGAGGTAGTTGGGATTGGCGTCGACCAGTTCCTGCGCCTTGCGGATCGCGCCGGGCATGCCTTCGCCGCCGGGGGTGAGGATCAGTTCCGCGCCGAAGATTTTCAGCAGCTTGCGCCGCTCGAGGCTCATCGTTTCGGGCATCGTCAGAATCAGGCGATAGCCGCGCTGCGCCGCGATGAACGCCAGGCCGATGCCGGTGTTGCCGCTGGTCGGTTCGATCAGCACGGTATCGGCTTTGATCAAGCCCGCTTTTTCGGCCTCTTCGATCATCGAAAGGGCGATGCGGTCCTTGACCGAACTGAGCGGGTTTTTCGCTTCCAGTTTCAGGGCCACGATTCCCGGCAGGCCGGCGGTGAGTTTGTTCAATTTGACCATGGGGGTATTGCCGATCAATTGGGTGATGTTTTCGGCGATTTTAGCCATTGCGGCATTCCTTTCACGGTTTCAGGTCAATCATTCGATTTCA
Organism: Myxococcales bacterium; assembly: GCA_012517325.1. Taxonomy (NCBI): domain Bacteria; kingdom Pseudomonadati; phylum Myxococcota; class Myxococcia; order Myxococcales; species Myxococcales bacterium. The sequence goes on from JAAYVF010000021.1 coordinate 9,318, forward strand.
AAGGATTCGATTGAAAACTCGGCCGGCTAACTACATCGACGGTGGTTTTGGTGGGTTGCCCGACAATTTTTGCTTCGATCGGTCATTGCCTTCGTTCCTCTGTCATTAAGCTAGCCAAGTTGAGCCGATGTGTCAATATAAAATACACCAAATTAGTGTATATCGTCTCATCTATTTTCAATATGATGTATAATATATTGATATATAAAGGTTAATCAGTGTTTCTGATATTCTACTTAAATGGGTGAAAATAGGTTTGAACACCCTTTCCGGCGAAAGGCTTTTTTCTCGACTGTGAAAGTTCGCCCAAACCGGATAAATTATCCGCCATGACACGGAAAATCTGGCTGTTGGCGGTTTGTCTGCTGCTCGCCGGTTGCGACAAGCCGATCCGCCTGGTGGCGGACGTTCGCTGCGAAAACGTTGCGCTTTTCCAGCCGCGGATTCTCCTGCGGCTGCCTGGATTGACCGCGGCAACGGCGGCGGTCGATCCGGCCGAATTGCCAGCCGCGTGTGCCGTTCCCGCCGACCGGCTGGCTGTCATCGGTTTGGCGACCACGCCCGGCCTCTGGCGATTCCCGCCCGAAATCCTGCGGGGAGAGCGGCCGCCGTTCGAGTTGTCGGACCGGGCTTTCGACCGTCTGGAGCGATTTCGGCTTCATGTCGTGAGCAGCGAACCGTACCGCGGGGCCGCCGCGGTGGACCGGCCGACCGTTCTGGCCGCTCACCTCACGCGGGCCCTGTCCGGCGAGATCGTCGCGAAGCACCGCGCGGACGCGGTGTTCGTCGGGTTTGACGGCCGCGCGCCCGGTCTGGAGCCGTTCGCGGCGGATGCGGTGCGCGAGCTGGTCGAACTGGCGGGTCCGAAGGCGGCTTGTTTTATCTGGTTGCGCGACGGCCGGGAAACGCGGCTGTTGACGACGCGGGCCAGATCTTCGTGGTCGCGCGGGGAATTGTTGCGAATCCTGAACGGGGAGTAGGCGATGCGCGTGGTGATCCAACGGGTGAAGCGGGCGGCGGTGACGATCGACGGCCGGGTGGCGGGCGCCATCGGCCCGGGCCTGCTGGTGTTGCTCGGCGTTCATCGCGACGACACCGAGGCGGACGTGGATTTTCTGGTGAACAAGACGGTCGGCCTGCGGATTTTTCCCGACGGTGACGATAAGATGAACCTTTCACTTATGGATGTCGGCGGGGCGCTGCTCGTCGTCAGCCAGTTCACGCTTTACGGTGACGCCCGCAAGGGCAAACGGCCTAGCTTCACCGACGCCGCGCCGCCGCCGATCGCCGTGCCGCTGTACGAGTCGTTCTGCGCCAAGGCCCGCGCCCTGGGCGTGACGGTCGCCACGGGCGAGTTCGGGGCGATGATGGCGGTCGAGCTGGTCAACGATGGGCCGGTGACGATTCTGATTGATTCGCCGGCGGACCGGAAAACGCCTTGATTTTTTCTTTCGATTGGAAATAATTATTTACCGGGGGCAATTTGGAGGAGAAACTCATGCCGTGGAAGCAAGTTTTCTGCCTGTCGGCCTGCCTGATTTTACTGCCGTTCGTCCTGAGCGCCTGCACGGAGAAACAACAAACGGATGATGATAACGATGACGAAACGGATCTCTTTGCGGATTTTCACGAGGGGCAAAGCAGTTGTTTGAATGAAGCTTATTCGGCAGCCTCCCTTCGAACGGAAAGTGAAGGCGATGACACAACGGTGGATTGCCAGGAAAGCCTGAACATGTTCTGGGACGGCCAGACCCTTTTCATCAAGCATTTATGCGTACAAAAAGATTGTGGTTTCCGATTGGAATTCCTTTACACGGCAGTGGAACCATCGTTGCTGATGTACGAGAACGACGTGGGTTATCTTGCGCCTTGCAGTTGTCCATTCGATTTGGCCTATAAAGCAACGCCGCCGCCGGGCGACTACAACTTCGAACTTCGCTACAAGGACACTTACAACAACAGTCGCCCGGGTTATCGCGGCCAGGTGGAATTGCCGGCCGGCGAGGAACGGTCCTATACTTTCTGAACTCCCTTTTACCCGCTACCCTCGCATGTTATAAAAGCGCGTCCAACTCTTTTTCCAAGAAAGGAAGAACGGGAGATCAACATGTCACGTCGCATCTTAGTCACCTGCGGATTGCCGTACGCCAATGGCAGCATTCATCTCGGCCACCTGGTCGAGTACCTCTATGCCGACATTTGGGTGCGCTATCTGAAGATGCGCGGGCACGACGCCATATACATTTGCGCCGACGACACGCACGGCACGCCCATCCAGGTGCGGGCGCTGAAGGAAGGCGTGACGCCCGAGGAGTTGATCGCGCGGTCCTACGACGAACACGTCAAGGATTTCGCCGATTTCCACGTCGCCTTCAGCCAGTTCCATTCGACGCACTCGCCCGAAAACCGCAAGTGGTCCGAGCGCATCTACCTCGCGGCCAAGGAGAAGGGCATCATCGCCCGGCGTTCGATCGAGCAGCTTTATTGCCCCCAGGACAAGATGTTTTTGCCCGACCGCTTCGTGCGCGGCACCTGCCCGAAGTGCGGCGCCGCCGACCAGTACGGCGACGTCTGCGAAGTGTGCAGCACCACCTACAACCCGACCGAGCTGAAAGACGTGCATTGCGCCGTCTGCGGCACCGCGCCCGAGATGCGGTCGAGCGAGCACCTGTTTTTCGAACTGGCCAAGCTGAGCGACCGCCTGCGCGAATGGACCACGAGTGAGGGCCATCTGCAGGAAGAGGTCAGCAACTACGTGCGGAAGTGGATCGAGGAAGGCCTGCGCGACTGGGACATCAGCCGCGACGGCCCGTACTTCGGCTTCGAGATCCCCGGCGAGCAGAACAAATATTTCTACGTCTGGCTCGACGCGCCGATCGGCTACATCGCCAGCACCGACGCCTATTGCCAACGGCTGGGGCTGGATGTCGCCGACTACTGGGAGCGCCCGGGAACCGAAATCTATCACCTGATCGGCAAGGACATCCTGTACTTCCACGTGCTGTTCTGGCCGGCGATGCTGATGGCGGCCGACCTGAACCTGCCGCGGCAGGTGATCGTCCACGGCTTTTTGCGCGTCGGCGGCGAGAAGATGAGCAAGTCGCGCGGGACGTTCATCAACGCCCGCACGTATTTGAATCACCTCGACCCGCAGTATCTGCGCTATTACTACGCGGCCAAGCTGTCGGGTAAACTCGAGGATATCGACCTGGTGTTCGAGGATTTCGTCAACCGCGTCAACGCCGAGCTGGTCAACAAGATCGTCAACCTGGCCAGCCGCTCGCTCAGCTTCGTCGGCAAGCGGTTCGCCGGGAAGCTCGGCCGCATCCCCGCGGACGCCCAGGCGATGATCGCCGACGCCGAACGCGAGGGCGAGGCGATCGCCGATGCCTACGAACGCCGCAACCTGGCCGAGGCGGTCGAGCGCATCTGCCGCGTGGCCGAGGCCGGCAACTTCTACCTGCAAAGCGCCGCGCCGTGGGAAGCGATGAAAACCGATCCCGAACGCGCCCGCGACATCTGCACCGCCGCCGTCAACCTCACCAAGCTGATCGGCCTCTACCTCAAACCGGTGCTGCCCAAGCTCGCGGCCGACCTCGAGGACCTGCTGAACGTCGGCGACCTGCAATGGGCCGACGCGAAGGCCGACCTGCTCGACGGCCACGTCATCAAAGATTACCGCCACCTGGTGCAGCGGGTCGAGATGGCGCAGATCGAGGCGGTCGTCGAGGCCAGCAAGGTGGCCGAGGCGAAGCCCGCCGCGCCGGAAATCGATTACGAGGTCGAACCGCTGGCGCCGGAAATCGTCATCGACGATTTCGCGAAGGTCGATCTGCGCGTGGCGCTCATCGAAAAGGCGGAGCGCGTCGAAGGCGCGAAAAAACTGCTGTCGCTGGCCCTCGACCTCGGCCCGCTCGGCAAGCGCCACGTCTTTGCCGGCATCGCCGAGCATTACGCCGATCCGGCCGCGCTGGTCGGCAAGAAAGTCGTCTGCGTCGCCAACCTGGCGCCCCGCAAGATGAAATGGGGCGTCTCCGAAGGGATGATCGCCGCGGCGGTCGGCCAGTTGAAGGACGCCAAAGGCGAGCACGTGACGATCACCGAAGCGCCGGCGGGCAAGCCGGGGGAACGGATTCACTGAGCCAACGTTTGACCCAGGGAGGATTTGGGAAATGCCGGTACCGCCCATGTGTCAGAGTTGCGGTCTGCCGATGGAAATCGCGAGCGAGCACGGCACCGAACCGGACGGGTCGCTCAATTTCGAATATTGCTGCCATTGCTACCGCAAGGGGCGGTTCATCGAGCCCAACCTGACGGTCGACGACATGCTGCAGCGGATGGCCGGCATCGTGCAAACCGAGATGTTCCTGCCGCCGAAAAAGGCGCTCGACGTCGCCCGCACGTTCGTGCCGCAATTGAAGCGGTGGCAGCGCGGTTGAGCGTTTCGCGCGAGCGGTTTCAGTCGATCCCGCCGCAGAAGAGTTTGACTTTTTTCCCGCCGTTGGTCAGCCGGAAGGTGGTTTTTTTCGGCAGGCGCATTTCGTGGAAAAGGCTTTCGCGCTCCAGCAGCACGCCGTATTTCCAACCCGCGAACCGATCGAGCAGGATCGCCCCGGCCCGCGCGTAGAGGCCGGTCAATTTTTGCCCGCGCGCCAGACGGTCGCCGTAGGGCGGGTTGAACAGGACCAGGCCGGAGTCGTCCGCCGGTTGCACCTCGCCGATGTCGCGTTGGGTCAGGGATATGAACCCGGCCAGGCCGGCGCGGGCGAAATTCGCCCGCGCGGCCGCCGTCGCGCTTTCGCTCACGTCGTTGGCCGCCACCGGCGCCGGCGGCGCGGCCAACGCGCGGTGATCGGCGGTGGCGCACAATTTTTCCCAGGCCGCGGCGTCGAAGTTGGGGAATTGTTGAAAGGCGAAGGCGCGCCCGCGGCCCGGCGCCCGCCGCATCGCCAGGAGCGCCGCTTCCGCCGCGATGGTGCCCGCGCCGCACATCGGGTCGCAAAACGGCCGGGCCGGATCGTAACCCGCCAGCAGCAGCATCCCGGCCGCCAGCGTTTCGCGCAGCGGCGCCCGCCCGGTTTCCTGCCGGTAGCCGCGTTTGTGCAGCAATTCGCCGGAGGTGTCGACAGAAATCTCGCAGACGTTCTTCGCGAGCCGCGCCAGCACGTAGAGGCCGCCGGCCGCCGGCTCGACCTCGTTTCGCAGCCGGTCGCCGATCGCCTGCTGGATGACCTCGGCGATCTTCTTTTTGATGTAGAGCCGCGATCCGTGCGACACGGCTTGGATGTCCAACGCCAGGCCGGGGCCGACGAATTCCTCCCAGCCCAGTTGTTGAACCTTGCGATGCAGCTCGCCGAAGGTCAGCGCGTGGAACGCGGGCAGGCGCCGCAGCACCCGGCCGGCGGTGCGCAGCCACAAATTGGCGCGGTACACGGTGGACCAGTTGCCGGTGAATTCGACGCCGCCCGGAATCGCCCGCGCGTTGCCGACCGACAGGCTCTTCAGTTCATCGAGCAGGACGTTTTCGAGTCCGGGTGCGCAGACGGCGAACAGGTGCAACGGTGGTTTCTTTGCTACGGCGTTCATGCCGGTTCACTTTAACAAAATGTCGCCGCGCCGAAAACCCGAAATTCGCCGGTGGTCGGCGGCGGTTCACACCCGGTAGAGCCCGTCCGCCTTCGAGCCGAGCAGCCCGGCCTGGTAGGAGCGGGCGTCGGCCTTTTCCAGCCCGGCGATCATCGCCGGCGTCGCTACCGGGTAATGGCGCGTCGCTTCCAGCCGGGCGATCACCGTTTCGATCCCGTCGTCGCGGGTTTCCCATTGCAGGCGGTCGAGTCGCGCGAGGTTCAGCGGGGTCGAGTAGGCGCGCAGGGTTTTTTCGCCGGCGACGTTGAAGTAGCCCTCGAAATACGACATCACCAGTTCGCGGACCGACCGGTAGACCGGCTCGCGGAAGCGAAGCGTCGAAAAGTTGGATTTGGCGACGGCGCCCCAGCAACCGTGCCGCCGGTAGAGCGCCAGGAGGTGGTCGTCGTCGCGGACGGCCTGCAATTCCATGACGAGCGGCGGAAACCCCAATCGACGCAGCGCGGCGGCGGCGAGAAGGGCGCCGTCGACGCAGTGGGCGCGGCGGTCGGCGATCACGCGGCGCGGGCAGCGATAGATCGGCTCGGCGCTGTATTCGGTTTCGTCCAGAAAACGCTGGATCGCGAAGGGGGTTTTCAGGCGCGCGAAGAAGCGTTCCTCGGTTTTCGTCCAGGCCGGCGGAAATGCCGGTCGTTTGGTGGCGGTCATCGTTCGGGCTCCGTTGGGGTCGGCAACGACAATTTCAATTAACGGCCTTTCATATCATTGCCCGGAAGCGGGGTAAACCGAGCTTTCGGCCAGTGCGCAAGTTCTCTTGACAAGCAGGGCGTTCGGAAGTGAAAGTTCGCAGGGGATCTCCAGAAAGGAGCGCGCATGTTTCACCTCCGATTTGTCTCGCGATGGCTTTTGCTGACCTGCGGCTTGTTGGCCTTGTTCGCGCTGGCCGCCTGCGACGGTTGCGGCGGCGACGACGATAACGACGACAACGACGCCTCGCCGGGCGACGACGACAACGACACCGCGCCGGCTGACGACGATGACGACACCACGCCGGCCGACGACGACGATACCTCGCCGGGCGATGACGATACGTCGCCGGGCGACGACGATGACGACGACGATGACGACGACGACGACAACGATGACAACGATGACAACGACGACAACGACGACAACGACGATAACGACGACACGTTCCCGCCCGACGATTGCGCTTCGCTCGAGGATCCGGTCGATCCCGGCGCGAACACCTACACGCCTTACGAATACGGCGACGCGGACGACCCGGACGCCCGCACAACCAACATTCAACAATACTTTCTCTTCCCCGATTTTTACGTGCGGTTCGTGCGCCAGATCAGCATGAACGCGGTGCCGCTCCACGCGGTGGGCTACGTCCCGGACGGCGACGGCCCGTTTCCGCTGATCCTGATCGTGCACGGCAACCACGATCCGGCCGAGCTTTCGTATCCGGGTTACGACTACCTGACCGCGCAACTGGCGAGCCACGGCTTCATCGCGTTTTCGGTCGAGGAAGACTTCCTCAACGGCAGCGTCAGCGGCGAAATGGACGCGCGGGGCATCGTGCTGCTGCGCCACCTGCAATTGTTCCGCGAATGGAACAACACGCCGGGCCACGCGCTGTACGGCAAGGTGGACATGCGCCACATCGGCCTGGCGGGCCACTCGCGCGGCGGCGAGGCCATCGCGACGGCCTGGCTGTACAACACCACGCTGCACGACCCGGGCGATCCGCTGCACAATTTCAACTTCAAGATCCGCTCGCTTTACGCCATCGCGCCGGTCGACGGCCAGTTGGGCGGCCTCTTCACCACGACGATCACCCTGACCGACGTCGACTACTTCATCATGCACGGCTCGCACGACGGTGACGTTTCGGACTTCCAGGGGCACAAGTGCTACGACCGTGCCTTGCCGGTCGATCAGGAAACGACGGGCGAGAAGGGGTTGCTGTTCGTGCAGGGCGCCAATCACGGCCAATGGAACACCGTCTGGGCGCCGGCCGGCGATCCGTACCCCGTCACCAATTCCACCACGCCGCTCATCGCGGCCGAGGATCAGCAGCGGATCGGCTTGCTGTTCGTCACGGCCTGGTTCCGCTGGACGCTGCAAGGCCGCGCCTGCTACCGGCTGATGGCCGCCGGCGAGGAGATCTTCCCCTCGTTCCCCGCGGACATCGTGCTGACCCGCCAGTATCAGAACGCCGAGCGCGTGTTCCTCGATCACTACGAGGAGGATCGCAACGCCACCACCGCTTCCTTCGCCGGGGCTACCAACACCGGGACCGGCTTGGCGATCGATAACGAACAGGAAATGGCGCCGGGCGGCGCCTACGGCAGCTTCCCGGGCGAGAGCTACGGCCTGATCGCGGGGTGGAACGCGGCGGGCGGTTCGTACCGCATCGATCTGCCGGCCGGCCGTTCGGAACTCGACGACATGGATATGCTCTCGTTGCGCGTCGGCCAGCTTTACGAGGCGACCGATCAGTACAACGTCTTCGGCACCCCGCAAGACTTCTCGGTGCGCCTGGTGGTCGACGGCGTGACGAGCGATCCGGTGGCGATTTCCGCGTACCGCACGCTGCCCAGCCAGACGCACGTGCAGATCGCCGGCTATTACAACACCTCGATGACTGTGCTGGAAACCGTGCGCATTCCGCTGGCCGATTTCAACGGCGGCGAACCGCTGCTGCCATCGGACGTCGAGGCGGTGATTTTCGACTTCGACGTGCTGGCGACGGGTTTGCTGGGCATCGACGAAATCCAGTTCAGCCTTTATTAGAAAGGACACGGCCATGAAAAAATGGTGGAACATAGTGTTGCTGGCGGCGATGCTGGCGGCGGCGGTCGCGCCGGCGACGGCCGGAAGCCTCAATCCGACGGCGGAGTTGCGCGGTTACGACGTGGCCCTGGTGAACCTGCAAACGCCGGTGAAAATCGCGACGGCCGAGGGGCGGCAAAAGGAATACCGGCAAGCCTACCTGGTGCGCCTGCACGGCAGTTTTCCGGCGGACGGCGCCGAGTTGATGCGGCTGGCGCTCGGCGATCAGCCGATCCCGGAGTACGGCGGTTTGCCGGACGGCATCTATTTCATGGTTTTCGAAACCGCGGCCCTCAACAAGCTGGCCGGGCGCGAATTCCGCTTCCAGTACGGTTCGCAAGAGTGGCGGTCGTCGGGCGTGCACTTCGAGCCGTCACGCTTCGCGCCGTTCATGGCGATGCCGGAGGAGCAGGCTTTCAAGCGCCCGTTCGGCGAAAAGTAGAACCACCGGCGGCGATCTCCCAGGCCAGCAGGAAGCACGACCAGAAGATCGCCAGGAAGAAGAACGTCAATCCGGCGTAAGGCAGGTTCGGAAAGACGGCCCGCACGAGATCCGGTCCGGGAAGAACGGCCGGACAGATTTCCCGCATCTTCACGGTGATCGACACGATCTGCCGGATGTTTTGCAGCAACGGCCGAATGCCGAACAGCAGCACTCCCAGCGCCAGCAGTGCCGTCCAGAAGGTCCGCCGGGCCGGAATCCGGGCCCGCGCCTCGTTCAGGAAAAACGCCGCCGCCAGAAAGAGGATCGGCGTGACGTGATAGAAATAGCGCGTATCCAGCCCCAGGCCGCCGAACAGCGTGCGATGCGCTCCCATCAACAGCATCGTGGGCAGCAGCGCCAGCAGCAGCCAAATAAATATCCGGCGGCTTTTTGGCAGATAGAGGCCGGCGAGGAACCCTGGAATCGCCAACCAGAGATACGGCGCGTACGGCAATAGGCCCTCGAACGTCTGCCGCCGGTAAAACTCCAGAAATTTTTCCGGGAAGCCGGTCCGCAACACGATCGGCTCCGGAATCGTCCCCCGATTGAGCAGCAGGAACCGGAGGCCTTCGAACGGATTTCCGTTGAAGGTGCCGGCGAAAGTGCGCGCCCATTCGTGTTGCGCCGAGTGGGCATAGCTCGTTACCCAGGGAGCGCCGAAACACGCCCAATTGTAAGCCCCGAGCGCGACCGCCCCGACGAGAAACGCCAGCGACGCCCCGATGAGCCGTCGCGGCCGCCGGCCGGCCGCGGCCAGGGCCGGCCAACCGAGCGGCAGCAAGGCCGGGATCGCGAGTCCCGCCGAATAATCGAAGAGCGGCAGCAGGCCGGCGCCGAGCGCCAGGCCGATCAGCGCCCGCGCATCGTCCGGGTTCCGCCGGGAGCGCAGGCCGAAATAAATCGCCGCCAGCACCAGCATGGCGGTCGGCAGGTGGCGGTTGTAGGTGGCGGCGTAAGGCCAGGTTTTGTAACCGAGGGCGAAGAGCGCGGCGATGGCGCCGCCGAGGAGCGCGGAAATACCCATTTCGCGGCAGACGGCGAACAGCAACACGACGGCGAGGGCGGCGGAGATGCAGAAAAAGAGCTGCATCGCCCGCGACGGCCAACCGCCGAACCGGTCGGCCTTCGTCGGTTCCGCGTTCCCGGCCGCGAATTGCCCCGCGACGTAAAGCGGCAACCCGAAAAACGCGGGCCCGGGCGGCCAGAGGACGTACTTGTTCGCGCCGACTTGCGCGTAATCGTCAAGCACTCCCAGGTCGTCGAAGCGATTGACCGTCAAGGTGTGATCGCGCCAGACGGCTTCGGCGAGCCAGCGCACCGACAGTTCCCCGCCGACGGCGCCGCGATCGCTCAAGGCATAAAAGAAAGAGAGCAGCAAAAGGCAAAAAACGATCGCCCACCGCGCTCGTTGGCTGGTCGCGGCCGGCGCGGCAACGCCGTGGATCGGCTCGGGGCTCTGGCTCATTTTTCCTCGTCGCCCTGGACGGAACGGGTTGCGGACAGCCGTTACTCTATCCTCTCGCGGCGAAGGCAGTCAAATTTCATGGCGCGTGGAAAACGCGGAACGCCCGGCCGGATCGGCGGCGCGATCAGAGCGGCGGCAATTCGCGCAGGGCCTTTTCCAACCGGCGCAGGGTCTCTTCCTTGCCGATCAACACCAGGGTCGCGTCGATCGGCGGGCTGACGCTCGTGCCGGTCAGCGCGAGGCGCAGCGGCTGCGCGACCTGGCCCAGCTTGACGCCCAGTTCGGCCGTCAGATTTTCGATGAACTGCAGCGCCGCCGGCTCCGTCAACGGGTCGACCGTCGCCAGCCAGGCCTGGAAGCGTTGCAGCACCTCGCGCGCCGAACCCTTCCACCATTTTTTCACCGCTTCCGGCGCGTAGGCCGCCGGCGCCTGGTAGAAAGGCGCGCACTGGTCGGCCATGTCCACCAGCGTGTGCGACCGCTCCTGCAGGTTGGCGATGATCCGCGGCAGCCGCGGGTCGTTTTGCGCCGCGAACCCGCGGTCGAGCAGGAAGGGCAGCAACTGCGGAACGACTTCCTCGGGCGCCAGCGCGCGCAGCTTCTTTTCGTTGGTCCAATTGAGCTTGTCCAGGTCGAAAATCGCGTTGCTGGCGTTGACGCCGGTGATGTCGAAGTAGCGGATCAGTTCCTCGTCGGTGAACAGTTCCTGATCGCCGTGCGACCAGCCCAGACGCGCCAGGAAGTTGCGCATCGCCTGCGGCAGGTAGCCCATCTGACGGTATTCGAGCAGGCTGGCCGCGCCGTGCCGCTTGGAAAGCTTGCTGCGGTCGGCGCCGAGGGTCAGCGGCATGTGGGCGAAAGCCGGCGGCGCGAATCCCAGGGCGGCGTAGAGCGGCAGTTGCTTGTGCGTGTTGGTGAGGTGGTCCTCGCCGCGCACGACGTGGGTGATGCGCATGTCGGAATCGTCGACGACGACGCAAAAATTGTAGGTCGGGGTGCCGTCGCTGCGGGCGATGATCCAATCGTCGAGCTCGCGGTAGTCGACCTCGACGCGGCCCTTGATCAGGTCGTTGACGACGCTGACGCCGCTGATCGGCATGGCGCAGCGCACGACGTGAGGCTGCTCGGGGCCGTAGTGCTTGTCGCGGCAGGCGCGGTCGTACAGGTACTTGCCCTTGTTCGCCTCGGCGGCGGCGCGCTGCTTTTCGATTTCCTCGGGGGTGCAACGGCAGCGGTAGGCGGCGCCCTGGGCAATCAGTTTTTCCATCGTGTCGCGGTACATCCCGGCGCGGTCGCTCTGGTAATAGGGGCCTTCGTCAAAGTCGATGCCGAGCCACTTCAGGCCGTCGAGGATGATCTGCACGTTTTCGGGCGTCGAGCGTTCGCGGTCGGTGTCCTCGATGCGCAGCACCAATTGGCCGCCGTGATGGCGGGCCAGCAACCAGTTGAACAAAGCCGTGCGGGCGTTGCCGATGTGCAGCATGCCCGTCGGGCTGGGCGCGAAACGAGTGCGAACGGTCATGGGTCAGCCTCCGTATAAAACGTCCCAGACGAAGCGCCAGCCGACGGCGAACAGCATCAGGGCGAACAGGCGCTTCAGCCATAGCGAATCGATCGCGTGCGCCAGGCGCACGCCCAAACGCGCCGTGAGAATACTCAGCGGCGCGACGAAGATCAAGGCAAGCAGGTGCACGTAACCGGCGGCGTGCGGAATCGCCGCGGTGACCGTCCAGCCGGTGTAAAGGTAGGTGAACGATCCGAAAATGCCGACCAGGACGATGATCAGATTGGAGGTGGCCAACGCCTGGGGCGGATCGAACCGCGCGATCCAGAGCATCAGCGGGATCGCGATGATGCCGCCGCCGACGCCGAAAAAGCCGGCGAGCAGCCCGGCGAGAAAGCCGACGACCACCGCCAGCCACGGACCGCCGCGCGGCTCGCGGCCGCGGATTTCCTTTTCGGTCAGCAGGCGGACGGCGGCGAAAATTAAAAACAGCGCGAAGGCCGGTTTGAGGATGGTGAATTGAAGGTGGGCCGCCGCGAAGGAGCTGACCACCGATCCGACGATGCCGCCCAGGCCGGCTCGCCAGCCGAAGCCGACGTCGACCGTGCCGCGCCGCCAATGGGCGTAGGCCGCGCTGGCCGAGGTGAAGACGATGATCGCCAGGCTCGTGCCCAGCGCTAGGTGAAACGAGACGTCCGGATCGATCCCCTGGCGGCAAAAAATGAAATCAAGGGCCGGCACGTTGACGATGCCGCCGCCGACTCCGAGCAGCCCCGCGGCCAGACCGGCGAAAATCCCGGTAAAAACATATATCAGCAGATAGATCATGCTACGCGGTCAAGTCGAGAACCTGGACCGACAGGTCGGAAATCGACAGATCCCAGCGATCGCGCATGCCGCAGGGGTCGCCGCCGATCTGCATCGGCAACGGACGGTCCACCTCGATGGAAACGTCCTTCACCAGCCAGTCGCGGAAATCGACACTTTGCCACTTGCCGGTGAAAACGGCGTGCCAGTGAGAAAGGACTTCCCAGAGGCTGGAACTGATCACGCGGAAATTCATGAACCCTTCTTTCGATCGCGCGAAGGGAAAAGCCACCAGTTTGAAGCCGTAATAAGGCGTCGTGCTGCCGCCGAAAACGCTGACCGGCCCCTCGTACAGGGTTTCGCCCAGGCCTATCGACACCCGTCGCGGCGGCTGACCCAGCCGCATCTGGTATACCTCGGGCGAGCGGTTGATCACCCGGATCTGCGGGCGTTCCCGAATCAGGAACTGTTCGGGGATGGTCTTGAAAATCATGCTCGTCAGGTAACCGTGCAGCCCGGTGACCAGCTTTTTCAGCGGGCCGTGCCCGAATTTTTCTTTGAAGAGGTAGTAGTCGTTGAGCACCGCGGCGTCCCAGCCCATGCCGGCGAAATGGAACAGCCGCTGATCGCTTTCCAACAGGTTGAACCGCGTCACTTTCCAGTTATGGCTGTCGGCCATCCGCGGCAGGCTGCGCTTGCCGTTGTCGCTGCCCAGCAAATGGGCCCAGCCGTTACCGGTGCCGAGCTTGAGGAAGCCCAGCTTGGGCATGTCGGCGTCGGTGCCGCCCAGCTCGTGCAGCGTCCGCCGCACCTGGTTGATGATTTCCACCAGGGTGCCGTCGCCGCCGCCGCACACCAGGTGCGTGAACCGCTTCTGCATGATTTCGCGGATCAGTTCCTGGCCTTCCTCGAGGGTTTTGCTGATGTAAAGCTGCGATTCCGGAACGAAACGCCGCATTCGGTCGATGATCGTCTGGCGGACCTTGCGGGCGTTGGCGTTGAGAATGACGGCGATATTGTTGTCCCAGTTGAATTGCATACCGCGATACCTCATGCCTCATGCAGTGGCAATGCACGATAGTAACATTTTCCTGTCGAGTCAAATAGAACGCTGAAATGTGTATTAGCTTAGCGACTTTGTCCCCTGTAACTGCTTAGCGATTATGTCCCCCATGAAGAAGGACATGATTTCGATGACTCCCAAGGAGTTACAGCGGATGAGGTTGCTGGTCTGCGTCCTGGAGGGGCAGCTGCC
>JAAYVF010000022.1 GCA_012517325.1 Myxococcales bacterium
CTGGCGCACGGAAAGATGGTGAGGGGGCCATCCTGAGCATCAGCGAAGGATCTCTCATTAGCGTGAGTAGATTATTCGGCACGGGGCCTCAGGATGACAGGCGCGCCTACACCACCACTCGGTCTTTACGCAACCGGTCGATTTCCGCCTCGTCCAGGCCGAGCCAGTCGGTTAGAACGGCGGCGGTATGCTCCCCCATTTCCGGACCGGGCTCCACCGGCGGCGCGGGCTCGCCGGCGAACCGCACCGGAAAACCGGGCAAATCCAACTGGCCGTACCGCGGATGTTCGGCGGCGGCCAGCATGCCGCGCGCGTGCAATTGCGGATCGTTGTTCACCGCGTCGTAATCGTTGACCGCGCCGCACGGAATCTTCCGGGCCGAAAGCGCCGCCACCAGTTCCGCCGTCGTTCGCTCGGCGGCCCACGAGGCGACCGCCTCGATGCCCGCCGAGGCGTTATTGATCCGCTCGACGAATCCGGCGAACCGCGGATCGTCACCCAGCTCGGGCCGGCCGATCACCGCCATCAGCGAGCGCCATTGCTTATCGGTCAGCGCGACGACGACCGCGTAACCGTCGGCGGTGCGGTAACTGTTCCAGAAGGGCATCGGGTTTTCGGGATCCGACAGCAGACTTTGCATGTTCCCGCCGAGCAGGCCGCGGATGCGCTCGCGGTCCGGTTCGGTGGCGCGCTCGCAGAAGGCCCAGAAATTGTGAAAATACATCACGTCCTGCATGGAAACGTCGATCGCCTTGCCGCGGCCGGTCCGTTCGCGCTCGTGCAAGGCTACCAGCACGCCGATCGCCGCGAACGCCCCGGCGCACAAATCGCCGAAAAACGCGCCGGGCGGCCGGTCCGGCTGGTGGTTGGCGAACAGGATGCCGCCGGTCGCCTGGGCGATCAGGTCGAAAGCCGTCCGGTCGGCCTGCGGGCCGGTCATGCCGAAACCGCGGATCGTCGCCTGGATCAGCCGCGGATTGGCCGCCTGCAGGCGTTGATAACCGAGGCCCCATTTGTCCATGACGCCCGGGGCGAAATTTTCGATCAGCACGTCGGCGCGCGCGGCCAGTTCGAGCAGCAATCCGGCGCCCTTGGGATGCTGAAAATCGATGACCAGGCCGCGTTTTCCCTGGTGCATCGCATGCATGGCCCGGTGCGATTGTGTCAGGGTCAACAGGAGGCGCATCGTATCGCCGGCCGGCGACTCGACCTTCACGACCTCCGCGCCCAGCATCGAGAAGATCTGCCCGGCGCGCGGCCCGGACAGAAATTGACTGAGATCGAGCACGCGCAAACCGCTCAGCGGACCGTTCATCGCCTACCTCGCGTTTCTGTGCCTGGGGGTTCGTGGTTGTCGGTTTACCCGGATGTGGCGGTTAGTTTACCAGAAAACGAAAAAAGTCGAACGGACTCGCTCCGGACCGGGTCGAGGCTTTTGTTTGCCGCGCCTTCCCGGTATGCTGGAAAAAAGCAACCAGGAGTAAAAAATGAGCCGGTTTCACAGCCTCTCCGGGTCGACTCTTGCCGCCATGATTCGTCTGGGAAAGGCGACTTCCGAGGAAATCGTCGAGGCCCACATCCAGCGGATTCAGGAAGCGAACCCCGTGATCAACGCCGTCGTGGCCGATCGTTTCGCCGCCGCCCGCTCCGAGGCTTTGCGCGCCGATCAGCTCACGAAGGAAACGCCACCGGAGAAGCTGCCGCCCTTCCACGGCGTCCCCTGCACCATCAAGGAATGCTTCGCTTTCGTCGGCATGCCCAACGCCTCGGGAATCGTCAACCGGAAAAACGTCCATCCCGAGCGCGACGCCACCGCCGTGGCGCGCCTGCGCGCGGCCGGCGCAATTCCTCTCGGGGTGACCAACACCTCCGAAGGCTGCATGTGGATGGAAAGCCACAATTACGTCTACGGCCGCACCAACAACCCCTACAATCCGAAACGAATCGTCGGCGGCAGTTCGGGCGGCGAAGGCGCGATCATCGCCGCGGGCGGCTCGCCGTTCGGGCTGGGTTCGGACATCGGCGGGTCCATCCGCATGCCCGCTTTTTTCAACGGGGTCTTCGGCCACAAGGCGTCGGGCGGCCTGGTGCCGGGCACCGGACAATATCCGTACGCGGCCAACGAAGCTTTGCGCTACCTGACGACCGGCCCGCTGGCCCGGCGCGCCGAGGACCTCTGGCCGCTGCTGAACATTCTGGCCGGACCGGACGGCGAGGACGCGGGTTGCCGGCCGTTGCAACTGGGCGATCCGGCGAAGGTCGAGATCGGCAAATTGACGGTGACGGTGATCGAGGGCAACGGCGCCAACGCGGTATCGCGTGACATGCTCAATGCGCTGCACAAGGCCGCGGGGGCGCTCGAACGGTTGGGCGCGAAAATCAAAACGGCCCAACCGGCCGAGTTGCGCTATTCGCGCGACATCTGGACGGCGATGCTGGCCGAAGCCGGCAGTCCGTCG
Organism: Myxococcales bacterium; assembly: GCA_012517325.1. Lineage (NCBI taxonomy): Bacteria > Pseudomonadati > Myxococcota > Myxococcia > Myxococcales > Myxococcales bacterium. Next base: position 2,460 of record JAAYVF010000022.1, read on the forward strand.
TTCAGCGAGGTCATCGGCGGCGGCCGGCCGATCGCCGCGTGGAAAGAGCTGGGGAAGTGGACCGTGCGCCGTTCGCCGCACACGCTGCCGGCCATCCTGCTCGCGGTGCTCGAGCAAGCGCCGAAGAAAATGCCGGAACGCACCAAGCGGTTTTACGAAATGGGCTTGCGGTTGCGCGAGCAACTGAGCGAACTCATCGGCGCCGACGGGCTGGTCCTTTATCCTTCCTATCCGACGGTCGCGCCGCCGCATCTGGTCCCGATGCTTTCGCCGTTCAAATGGGTGTACACCGCCATCTGGAACGTGATGGAATTTCCAATGACCCAGGTGCCGTTGGGCCTGAACGACGAGGGGCTGCCGGTCGGCGTCCAGGTCGGCGCCCGGCACGGCAACGATCACCTGACGATCGCCGCCGCGCTGGAACTGGAAAAGGCTTACGGTGGCTGGACGCCGCCGCCCCGCTTCGCCTGATCGCCGGGAAGTTCTTTCGCGCCGCTTACAACTCGACCTTCACCGGCGGCACGTTCCAACCGTCGATTTCCAGCGCCAGCGCGCCCTCCCCGGCGTCCCGGGCGCGGAACGAGGCGGTCAGTTCGCGCGTCTCGCCGGGCAACAGCGACACGTAGTTGTCGGACCAGAGAATCGGCAGCACCAGGTCGCCGCCGGCCTCGCGCCGCAGCCGCGCCTCGACGAAAAACGCCAGCGACGGGCCGGGATTGGTCAGGCGAACGCGCACCGTTTCTGCCGCCGTACGCTTTGCCTCGACCGTCAACTTCGCCGGCAGCAGATTCGCCAACAGCGTCAGGTCGTCCTCGCGTTCCGTGGGCGTAAAGCGAAACACCGCCTTGTCCCATTTCAGCCGCGCGGTCCGGGTGGAAAGCCAATAAAAATTCTCGCTGACCGGCCGGCCGTCCTCCGCGAACAAATCGAGGCGGACGAAATACGTCGTGGTGAGGTCGCGCGGCTCCGGCAGGAAAAACGCGCGGACGACGCCGTCGGCTTCGACGGCCACCGTTTTTTCCTCGCGATGCTTTTCCTTCATCGTCAGATCGAACACGCGGGCCAGCACTCTCAGGCTGGCGAAATCCCGGTAATGGCCATTGACGACCGCCACGGAGCGGTCGTCGTACGAATACTGCACGTGCAGCATTTCGCACGCCTTCTTGGCGCCGAAGTACGAGCCGCCCGGCCGCAGGTAATAATCGTAGAGGTGCCAGATCAACGACGGCCACGGGTTGTTGAGCATCCACTGGATGACGCCGGTGGCGCGGTACTTGTTGCGGCCGTAGGCCTCGAACATGGCGCGGTGGCCGTCGTAGGCCATGAGCTGCGCCTTGCGCGCGTAGTCTTCCATCCCCGTGGCTTTGCCGTAACGGGCTTCGAGTCCCCGGGTGAAAATCTTCAGCGTTTTGAACCACCAGCGGCCGGCGTGGTAGATCCAGTGTTTGTCGATCGGCCACAGGTGGTCGGGCGGCAGCATCTTGCGCAAGCTGTCGACCGGCGGGATCGCCGCGCCGGGACTGGTCTCGGTGTTGAAGCCGTGCGCGCCGCCGCGCTCGGTGTCCTGCAACCAATAGCAAGGCGGCACGTACTCGTACGGGCCGGTCATCTTGACGCCCGACGGGCCGGTGACCGTGGTCGGCTTGGCGGAGGCCGAGGAAAGGATCGGGTTGGGCCAATTCTCGTCGGCCAGCACCTTGAGGTACATTTCCTCGACGCTGGCCGGCGGCGGATTGTCGCTGCCGTTCATCCAGGCGATCAGGCTGGGATGGCGGCGCAGAAGGCGGATCTGGTCGCGCAACGATTCGCGGGCGACGAGGTGATCCTCGCTGTTCCAGGTTCGCCAGAACTCCCAGTGATCGCAACAACACCAGCCGCAGATGACCAGCATGCCGTGGCGGTCGCAGAGGTCGTAAAAGGTTTCGACTTCCGGCTTGCCTTCGATCCGGATCGTGTTGAGGCCCAGGTCGAGCGCGTAGCGGATTTCCGCTTCCAGCCGTTCGGGCGACGAGCGCAGCAATAGGTCGGGCGACCAGCCGCCGCCGCGGATGAGGATCTTCTTTCCATTGATGAAAAAGAGCCGATGGCCCGCCGCGGTCAGCTTGGACGTCACCTCGCGGATGCCGAATTTAACGGCTTGCCGGTCGGAGATCTCGCCCGCGACTTCCACCGTCAGCTCGAGTTCGTAGAGCGGCTGTTCGCCGAGCCGGGCCGGCCACCAGACGCGCGGGGCGGCAATCGCCAGCGACGGGAATTGCGCGGGCGACAGTTCGACCCGCCGTATTTCCAACGGCTCCAATTCGATCGGCTGCGCGACTTCGATTTCACCGATGCGGCCGCGCAGCACGCCCTTGACCTCGCTTTCCCGCGAATTGATCAACTCGGCCATGATCGTCAGCCGCGCCTGGTCCAACGCCGGCGGGTTCAGTTTGGTCAGCACGTGCGGGTGCCGGATCGCGACCGGCCCCGACACCGCCAGCACGACATCGCGCCAAATGCCGAGATTCTTGTCGGGCGGCGCCGGGCTCCAATCGACCCAGTTGAAACCCAGGTCGTGGACGTGTTGCGGAAAAATTTCCAGCGCCAGGCAGTTGCTTTCGCCGTAGCGCAATTTTTCGGTGACGTCGAATTCGAAAACGCGAAATGCGCCCATCGTGTGTTCGGCGTCGGCGATCCGCCGCCCGTTGAGCCAGACGTTGGCCCGGAAATTGAGGCCGTCAAACCGCAGGCGGAACGTCCGGTCGGCTTTGACCTCCGGCATCGTGAAGGTCTTGCGGTACCACCAGGCCGCGCGATACGGGCTGCCGGGCGGCATTGGCAGAATCGAAACGTCGAAAGACACCGGATTGTTGCCCGGCACCTCATGCAGATTCATCGAAAAATAAGGATCGGGATAGAGGCCGGCCGCCACCTGGGCGGCGAGCACCGTCGCCGGGATTTTCGCGGCGATCCATCGATCGGTCGCAAAACCGGGCAGGGAAATCGCCTCACCGGGTTGGTTGACTTCCTTCGCGGAGCAGATCGCCCACTCATCTTGCAGCAAATACTCACGGCCGGTCGTGAGTCGTTTTTCCCGGGTCATCATCGCCTGTTCCGGTTTCGCCGGGTAACTCGGCTCCTCCGGTTGGTGATCAAAATTCATCGCGATACCCCTCAGCAGCTCGTCGGTGCAACAGGGAATGATTTTAGCCTTTGTAACCGAGCCCGGCTGGTCCGTAAAGCGCAAAATGGGATGATTTTCACTCGATGGCGACGGGCGCGGAAAGGATCCGTGCCGCAATCGGCGCCCCGATCGGCTTGCCGTGAGCCTGAAGTAAAAACGCGCGCCCAGCCTTGCCAAAAGCGCGGAAAAGGTGAATTTTGTACAAAGGTACAAACGGATTGAAACAAATGCGGACTGGCCAATTCACCATACTTTGCGTCGATGACGATCAGGACCTGCTATTGGCGCTGACCGCCCTTCTCGAATATGCGGGTTACCGCGTGATTTGCGCCCCCAGCGCGGAAAAAGGCCGGCGCGCCTTTGAAGAAATAAAACCGGATCTGGTCATCATCGACCTGATGATGGAAGAGATCGACTCGGGAAAAGACCTGGTCGCCGATCTGCACGCGCAAGCGCCGAGCGTGCCCCTCTATCTACTCAGCTCGGTGGCCGACGAACTCGCCGGCCAGGCGGATTTTCGCGCCTTCGGACTGTCGGGAGTATTCCAAAAACCGATCAATCCCGACGCACTGCTGGAAACCCTGCGCAAAAAACTGAAACCGGCGGAATGATCTTTCACCCGTTACCGAAAAACGGTTGACCCTCCCGTACGACTGGGTTAATACTCCAATATATCTGTACGAAAAGAATTCGATGCGGAAATCGCGACGACTCATTAAATTTTTCAGTCTGTTCATCGCGCTCTGCCTCATCATCGCGGCGATTTGTCTCGTTTACGTCAGACAACACGAATTCACCGCGCCGCCGGAACCTGCCGGTCGCGGCCAAAATCCGCCGCCGATCCGGCACCTTTTCCTCGTCACCTTCGACGCGCTTCGCGCCGATCACCTCGATTTGTACGGCTATCCGGTCGTCACGGCGCCGCATCTCACCCGGATCGCCGCTGAAGGCTATGTTTTCGCGCGATGCATCACCCAGGGCGTGATGACCTTCACTTCGGGGCCGATTCTGCTCTACGGCCGCTATTATGCCGACCTGCTCGATAAAAAAACCGGCGCGCTGGATCCGCCATTCCCTTCCCTGCCGGAAATTTTACGCGACCAGGCCGGCTATGCTTCCGCCGTTTTCGCCAATCACGGCGACTTTCCGGTCAACCGAAAATTGTTCGACGCCTTCACCGACGATTTCCACCTGACGGAAAGCGAGTTGGCGAAACAAGCCCTTGCCTGGGTCGAAGAACGCGCCGACCGGCCCACCTTCGTCTGGTTGCATCTCTTCGCGCCGCACTCGCCGCAACCGGCCGCGGGCGCCCGTTTCGAATCGGCGCTCGCTTACCGTTTGCAACATCCCGACCGTTTTCACGACGTCCCCCCGTTGTTGCGGCCGCGGATGAAGGACGTGGCGCCCCGCAACTGGGCGACCTACGATGCCGCGATCGCCAAATCGGACGACGCCCTGGCCTGGCTGATCGCCGAGATGCGGCAGGCCGGTTTGCTGGAGCGGAGCCTCGTGGTTTTTTCGGCGGATCACGGCGAACGGATGAACATCGACGGCATTCTGGCGCATAAACGCTGGGCCAAACGCAGCCTAGCGCATGTGCCGCTGGTCGTGCTGGCGCCGCCCGCCTGGAGACAGGCGGCCGGATCGTTCCGCACCGTTTCCACCACTGTCCGGCACATCGATCTGTTCCCGACTTTCTGCGCCGCGGCGGGGATCGATCCGCCCCAGGGACAGGCGGCGGGCGTCAGTCTCTGGCGAATTCTGGACGGCTCGATCCGGCGCGATCTGCCGGCGTTCACCGACGGCGCGGGCAGCGGCATTCCAATGAGTTTTTCCTTGGAAGACGGGCCTTATGTCCTCTCGCACGTCGTTTCGCCGCGAAAGTCGCCGTACCGGCTTTATCTGGGAAAAACCGACCCGCAGGAACTCAAGAATCTCCGCAGCCGGCATCCGCTGGCGTTCCTCTCGCTGCTGTACCGCCTCTCGCTTTATCCCCAATCGCCGGTCAATCACCAGCGATATGATTCGGGGCCGATGACGCCGGAAGAAATCGAACGATTGCGGACGCTCGGATACCTATAGTATGGATTGAAACGATGAATTCCCGAAAGCGTTTCACCATCGCCTGGCTGGTTTTCCTCGGGTATTTCGCCGTCGGCGCGACGACGATCGGCCTGACCTACCTCGCCTTGCCGCAACCCGGCGAACAGGACGGCTTTTACCTCGCCGCCAAATGGATCGCCTGCGGCGATCTGGCCGATTATCGGCAAACCTTTCAGCACGATTGGGGGCCGCTTTATCCCTGGATGCTGGCCGCGATCGGCCGCATCGTCGGTTCGACGCATCTGGCCGGGAAATTCCTGACGCTTTTCTTCGGATCGCTGCTCGTGGCGCTGACCTATCTGGCGGGCGAAACGATTTTCGGCTCCCGGCGCATCGCCGGAACGGCCGTCGCCCTGTTGGCGTTGAACCCGATTTATCTTTATTACGCCACCCTGGCCAGCACCGACATTTCCGCCGCCTGCTTCATTTTTCTGGGTATCTATCTGGCGATTCTGGCCGCGCGAAGTGAAAACCGCTGGCCGCCGGCGCTGCTCGCCGGGCTGGCCTGCGGCGCAGCCTGTCTGATCCGTTACCAGGCCTTCGCGCCGGGATTGGGCCTGCTGATCGCCTCCGCTTTTCTACCCGCGCCGAAAAAAAGACCCCGTGAGGTGTTCGCCGCGGCTTTTGTGCTCGGCTTGATTCTACCGCCGGCGATCGCCGGCCTGACCGGCCTTTCGACGCCAGGAGATTTCGGCGGGCTTTCCCAGATCAAGTGGAAATTGATCGAAGGCCTGGCGGAAGTGAGTGGCGGCAGTAATGCGCTCCGATCGCTTTTTCCCGGGTATGCGCGCAGCCTGTTGTTACTCGGCTGGATTCTCGGCTTCGTTCCCTATCTGGCGTTGATCGGCCTGCGGCGGATCCCCCGGTCGTTAGCCGCCGATCAACGGGTTGTGCTCTTGCTCGGTTTGACCCCGCTGATCGCCTATTTCGTCGGCGTCGGTTGGTACCCACCGCCGGGACAACCGGAAATCCGCCGCCTGTTTCTACTTTTCCTGCCGCCCTTTTCACTCGCCCTGGCCGCGGCCGCACAAGGGCGAACGGCTAGTGAGAAAGCGAAAACCCTGCGCCACCGGTTGCCGCTGGTTCTGACGCTCGGTTGGGCGGTCGTTTTCTTTCTGCTGGAATTTCCCTACTTCGATCTTCCCGGCGGCAGACCTTGGCAGCGCTGGCTCGGCTTGAGCGGCGTTTACGTCCAACGGGAATATCCACCGGGCGAAGCCGCCGCCCTGGACGCCGCCCGCGACTGGATTCGCCGCGCGCAACCCGGCTGCGCGCCGGTGGTGACCAATTCGCCGGCCACCACCGTGTTGTTCCCCAACGCCGTGTTCATCGGCTACGGCGTCGATCTGACCGACGAAACGCTGAACACCCTCATCCGGCAACGGCAGCGCAAACCCGGCTACGTCATGCAAACCGAGGTCCAGGGACAAAATCACCTGGAACCCGGACCGCTGGCCGGCGGTGTAACGCTGGAACAACTGACGGAATCGCCCGGCGGCATCTTTTACCGGCTGATTCCCGCGGAAGCGACGGTCACACCTTAAAAGAAAACGGGCACCCGGAACCGATGGCTCCGGATGCCCGTGATTCTCTGCAAACGGCCTACTTGCTCGTGATGATCAGATCGATGCGCGTATTTTTCGCCTTGCCCTCGGCCGTATCCTGCGGGGCGATCGGCACTTCGCTGCCCATGCCGACGGCCGCCAGTCTCGTCGGCGCGACGCGTTTGCGGACCAGGTACTCGCGCACCGCTTCGGCACGCGCCAGGCTGAGCCCTTGCGCGTTGGCGACGTCGGCCGAGACGTGCCCTTCGATCTGAATCGAAATCCGCGGGTACTCCTGCAGCACCGCGGCCACGTCATCCAGCAGCGCTTTGTCTTCGCGGGTCAATTTGGCGCCGTTGGGCGCGTTGAACGCCAGCTTGGTCGGCAACACGATCTGGTTTTCGAGCATCATCACGCCGGAGGATTTACGCGCCAGGACGATTTCCGGCACGCCGTCCTCGTCCATGAAGCCGTTGACGGTTTCCGGTTCGAGGGGCGCGCCGTCCTTGTTGTCGGGCACGCCGTCGCCGTCCGAATCCGGATTGATCGGGCTGGTGCGAAGCTCGTTGACTTCCTGGCCGTCGGTCAGCGTGTCGCCGTCGGTGTCGGCCTTCAGCGGATCGGAGCCGTGCAACTTGACCTCGGTCATATCCGACAAGCCGTCGCCGTCGGTGTCGGGCTTGAGTGGATCGGTACGGTACTGCTTGACTTCCTCACCGTCGGCCAACCCGTCGCCGTCGGTATCCTGACGCAACGGATCGGTATGATAGACCTCTTTTTCCTCGTAATTGGTCAGCCCGTCATTATCGGCATCGGCCTTTTTATCGTCGACCGGCGGCGCCACCGGGCCGCCCTTGGAGGGCAGCTCGCGATTCAGTTTGGGAATCGTCAGGCCCACGCCGGCGAAGCCGCGGTAATTGGGATTGCCGATGCCGCTGTTGATGCCCGCGCCGCCGCCGATCGTGAAATTCACCGGGCCGGCGTAGAATTTGGCCGCGCCGATCACTTCCGTGGGCACCTCGAGATCGAGTTTTTCAATCTGGTAATCGACGGTCCGGCCGTAGATCTCGGCCAGCAGATCGACGTACTTGTGCAGCATCACCGAAACGCCGGCGCCGAATTCCGCCCGTCCGGTCGGATCGAATCCTTCATCGGCGCCGTCGCCGTCGGCCATGTAAAGATAGCCGCCGTTGAGCACGATGTTCACGAGATCGAACCGTTTGTCGATCACGAGGCGGGCGCCGGCAGTAACGCCGTCCGCGCCGACAAAGGCGTCGGGATCGCCCGTCGGGAACGAAGCGACCGGAACGATCGCCAGGCCGAGCGAGCCCGGTTTGTTTTCGAGGATGCGGAACTTCAACATGACGCGCAGATCGCCCAAGGCGGCCGCCGAGGCGCTGTCGTTTTCGGGGAAATCCGCGGAGAACGCGGTATCGAAATCCTCGCCCGCCACGGAATTGTAGGGAGCGGCGAGGCCGAGTTCCATGAACTTGAACAGCCCGACCGAGGCTTGCAGCTCGCCGGTGAGCAAGGTTTCAACGAGTTTCAATTGCTCGTCGTCGGTGAAACTGAGAATGAACGGGTTCACCGCGTAGCTCGCCAGCAACCCCACGCCGAACTGGCCGTGCGCGTAGGCATTGGAGGTGTACAACGTCAGCAGGTTCTGGTTGCCGATGGCCGGTTGGAAATTCTGGACGTCGATGGCCGACGCCGGGACGGCGGTCGCTAGGATCGTCATCACGATTGCCGTTAGTATCAGCCGCGTTTTCACCGTGGCCCCCTTACTCAATTGCGCCTGTCGTTTGGTTTCGGAAGGCATGGATTATTCGCAACCGTCATCCGGTTCTTCATAACCGAAGGTTTCCAGTTCCGCGACCTCGTAACTGTAAAGCGTCTGGCCATCCGGCCCCGGCAGAATGCCGAGCTGGTTGCTTTCGTGCAAGACAAGAAAAATCCAGCGCGCCTGGACGGGATCGTCGCTCAAATCGAAAATGTTGTTTTCGATGTTCTGGTCGTCGGCTTGCTGGACCTGCTCGACCAGCTCGTAACCGTAATCGGCCAGATCTTCCGCCGGCACCTCGTGCGGCATCACCTCGATGTCTTCGTTGTTGTTGATATAGACCTCGTATTTGGTCGCATACTCGAAAACATTGACGATGTCCTGGCCCCAGTAAACCGCGATTTCGGTCAGGTAGAACTTCCGCTTCAGTTTCACCGCGTACCACTGCGGGTCGTAAAGCGCTTCGTCAAACCAGGGTTGGGTCGTGTTCTCCCACCAGGAAAAATAGCTGCCGTCGAGGCCCTTCGCCGGCGTGTTGCCCGGCTTGCTGTGGCTGACGCTGCTGGCCGACGGTTCGCCCGCCAACGAATGATTGATGGTTCGTTGCTCGATATTGATCGTCGCGGCGGCGCTCAGGTTGCCCGCGGGGTCCTCGGCGCGAATTTTCAGATTGTTGACGGCGTTGATGTTCAACGCGACTTTCACGCAGAAAGCGCCGTCTTCCGTGGTGGTCGTTCTTGCTTCGGCCAGGCCGCCGATCACGTGAATGGTGGACAAGGGTTCGGCCGTGCCGCGAATCGATTGATAATCGAGGCTGGTCGGACTGAGCGGTTCGTCGGCCTTGGGCGTGGCCGGCGCCTCGGTGTCGTCGTTGTCGTCATCGTCGATGCCATTGTCATCGTCGATCGTTTGCATTTCCTTCAATGGCATGTCGATTTGCGACGATGTATCACAAGCCAGGAAGATCAATATCCCACTCACCAAGAGCAGGATCAGGAGCATGGATACGCCTTTTCGTGACATGGCCTGCCTCCCGAGCCGGATCGTTCTCAAAGCCCGCACCGCAATGTTGTAGTTTTGCCTAGTTTTTTTATGCACTTACTTCGCTCCAAGGTCAAGAGAGAAGCTTGTATTAGCTTAGCGACTTTGTCCCCTGTAACTGCTTAGCGATTATGTCCCCCATGAAGAAGGACATGATTTCGATGACTCCCAAGGAGTTACAGCGGATGAGGTTGCTGGTCTGCGTCCTGGAGGGGCAGCTGCCC
>JAAYVF010000023.1 GCA_012517325.1 Myxococcales bacterium
CGAGCGCCAGCACGGTTTTCTTTCCCTTTTCCAACCGGACCGCACCGCTGAGCCAACTCGCTTTTTGCTGCGCGGTGACGCGGTATTCGCCCGGTTCCAGGCCGATGCTCATCGGCTGGCCCGGCCGTTTGTTCACCTCGGCGACCAGGCGGCCCTGGGAATCGCGGATGAAGAAGCGCCCGTTCATTTCGGCGGGCAGTTCCAGCAGGGCGGAGATTTCGTTCAGATCGGTCAGCACCAGGTCGCCGGCGCCGGCCAATTGAAAATCGTAACTCGGGTGCTGCGGACCGGCGCGGGTCGATTCGGTGCGGGCCAGCGTTTCGTGGAAGGCGTAGTGGTAGGCCTCGTTGATGCTCACCCGCCCGTCGCGGTTGTCGTCGGCCGCGCCGCGCAGGCCGGAAATCAGGTAGTGCGTGAAGAAGGAACCGCCGACGCGATCCGACTCCTGCGCCGCTTCGTCGGCCGACGAGGAAGTCAGAAAAGCGTGGCCGCGCACGGCGGTCGACGAGTCGACCAGAAACGCCGAACGCCGCGTACCGCCCTTTTCGCGGGTCAGCGCGCCGGAAGCGCAGGAATCGAGAATGGCGACGCGCACGTCGGCCGAAAGCCCGTCGATCGCCTGGCGCATCTCGCTGTAGGAGAAGTGCTCGCCGTTGAGCAACAGTCCGCGCTCGTCGGAGTGGCCGGAATAATAGACGATCACTTCGATCCGCTGGCCGGACCGTTTGGCCTCGCGCAGGATGCTTTGCAATTGGCGGAACCCGGTCTCCAGGCCGTTGCGGCTCGGATCGGTCAGGACGTAGGCGTCGGCCGGCGCGACGCCGCCCAGTTCCTGCATGAGTTTCGATACCGCGCCGGCGTCGCTCGTCGCGAACTTGAGCCGGATGCGATTCTTGCCGCCGTTATTGGCGCCCACGACGAAAATAAAGCGCCGGAAGGCCTGATCGCCGGCCGCCGGCTCGGCGGCGACGGCGGCGCGAACCGCCGGCCACGCCGCGAAAAAGATCAGCAACGCCAGACCGGCCGCGCATATTTTTTGCCGCCAGGCAATGGAACAATTCATTTCAAGGGTTCCTCGTCGGCTTGCGAAGGGTCAGCCCGGTCACCGTCAGACCCGGGGCCAGGGAAAGTCCCGCTTTCGGATCGCGGGAGGCCGCACGCAGCACGTCCAGCAGCCGCGGCACGTCGATTTCCGTTTTGGCGGTGATGAAAAAGAAGCGCTCGAACAGCGGCGCCCGGTCCAATTCGTAGGCGAACGGCAGGGAATGAACGCCGCCGTCATCCAACCGGGTCGAGGCGGACGGATCGGCCGGGAAATGAAGCGTCACGTTGCCGCCGCCGTCCACCGAGACGATCGCGCCGTAAGCGGCGTCGCCGGCCAGATAGCTGATTTGCAACAGGTCGCCGGCCCGGACCACGTCGCCGTCGCGCAGCTCGCGCACTTCGTCATCGGTTTTCAAGTGAACGAACAGCCGGCTGTCACCCTTGACCCGTTCCATGCCGCCGGCGATTTCATTGGAGTCTGGCAGAGCGCCGTGCAAGAAGGGCCAGAGAAGGAAACCGCCGACCACCAGCAGCGCGACGGCGCTCAGCGCGGCCATGGCCGGCGAGAGGAATCGCGCCATGGCGCGACGGGGCGACCGCGACGCGGCGGCCTGACGCCGAATGGCGGCGGCGAGCAACCGCGGCGGGTACTGTTCGAGGATTTCCCGGTCGGACGCCGGCAGGGCGGCCAGCCGCGCCTGGGCGTCGGCATCGGCGGCGATCCGGGCGCGGATCTCCTCGGCCTGGCGCGTCGGCAACTCGGACAAGGCGGCCTGTTCGAGCAGCAGATCGGGGATTTTGCGCTTTTCGCTCATCACGCAACCCCCTCGAGTTCCACCAGCCGGCCGCGCAGCGTCCGCAGCCGTTTGCGCACGCCGGACACGGAGAGCCCGACCTGGGCCGCCACTTCTTCCAGGGTCAGTCCGTCCAGCAGATGCAGCACGGCGATGGTTTGCGTGGTGGCTTTTTCGCGGCCGAACAATTTGCCCAGGACGTTGCGGGCCTGGAGGGAGGATTCGGCCTCGGCCGTTTGGGCGATGCGCCACAGCAATTGGTCGTCGATCGTTTCTTCCGGCCGGCGGCCGGCCGCGCGGATCTTGTTCAGGCAGACGCGGGTGGCGGTGGTATACAGCAGGCTGGAGGGCGCCAGGTCGTTCAAGTCGTCCCGGTGACGCAACAGGCGGACGAAGGTGTCCTGCATCGCGTCCCGCGCCAGTTCCTCGTCGCGCAGCAATTTTCGACATCGGCGCAGCACCATGGGGCCGTATCTCCGGTAAAGTTCTTCGATGTCGATTCCCACGTACCTGACTCCGTCCTTCGCTTGATCTAACACCGTAACCGATTGTTTCCGTCACCGCCGCGCGAAAAGAATCGGCGGACCGATTGTAAATGGAAAAACGGCCCGCCGGAATAGACCGGGCGGGCCGCTTGGCGGACTGGCTTTACGGTGTTTATTGCGTGCGGATTTGCATGGATCGCCAGTCGGTGCCGGTCAGGCGGACCCGGCCGCCGGTGTCGGTTTCGAAAAACAGTTCCTGCCGCAGCACGCAATAGAGCGGCAACGATTCGTGGCCATTGGTCTTGAGGGTTTGGGAGTCGGAGTAATCGGGCTCGAAATCCTTGTCGATCGAAAACCAGTAGAACGTCAGATCGTCCTCGTCCGGCTGATCGGTGAAGGCGCGGAGTTCGACTTTTCCGTCGGTGACCGTGTATTCGCCCTGGGTGTTCGGCGAAATTTCCTTGCCGCCCTGGGAAACGACGATCTCGGTCAGCACGGGATTTGTGAGCCGCCGGTCGGGTTCGCGCTCGGAAACGACGAACATTTTGTAGGCCAGGCGGGCTTCCTGATTCATGTCGCCGTTTTTGAAAATCGCGGCGACGACCGTCAGCAGCAGGCCGTTTTCCTGGAAGGGGCCGAACCGCTCCTCCAGTTGGTCGCGGTCGAGCACCGTCCAGACGAACGGCTGCCCGGGTGAAGTGACGGCGGCGGTCGCGGGATCGAAAGCGTTGCTGTCCTCCGTTTGAGTCGCGTTGCCGCCGACGATCGTCCAGGCCATCGGCCCATCGTAGGCCAGGCCGTCCTCGCGCACGGCCAGGGCGGTGAAGGTGATTTGCTCGCCGGGCGCCGCCTCCAGCGGATCGGCCTGAATGGCCAGGAAGCGTTGCGAATCGAGGTAGGCGGCGGACTCGAAATCGGCCATGTCGCAGCCAAGCGACGGGAAAAGCATTCCGGCCAGGAAACACCAAACCGCGGGCAGGAGGAATTTTTTCATTTCACGTCTCCCTCGCAGGCGGTTGAAAAAGGCCGTCCTGGCCTTTTTCAACCGCGCTCAACAAAAAGTGTGGTTTTTCTTTCGCTTCATTTTCGGCAACTTCGGAAGTTGCCGAAAATGGCGATCCATCCCTGGATCGCACGCCGGGTGTTTTTCAACACCCGGCTAGAACCGGCCTTGAAGGCCGACGGTCGGCATGAACGCCGGGAAGGAAATCGCTTTTTTCTCGGTGTAGTCGTAGTTGTACTCGTAGCCGACCGGGTATTTGTTCCAATAGACGTTTTGCACGTCGAGATAGGTGGTGAGTTGCCAGGAATTGAACGTCCAGATCTTGTCGATGCGGATATCCAGCTTGTGGTAAGGCTTTTCCCGCTCGCCGTTGATTTGCTCGTCGTAGACCGGGATATACGAATCGGTGTCCGCGTTGTAGAGCGCGCTCCGAATATCGGTATACGGCAGGCCGCTGGTGAACTGGAACTTCGCGCCCAGCCGCCAGTCTTTTTGCGCGCCCAGAATGTAACTGGCCAGCACGACGAAATTGTGGGTTTGATCCTGATCGAAATAGCGCCAATCGGCGTCGGCGTTGTCCTTGCGTCGCGAAACCGTATAGGTATACGACACCCAGCCCATGAAGCGATCCGTCAGCCGCTTGCGCGCCAGCAATTCGACCCCGTGGATCTTGCCCTGGCCGTCGTTGGTGTAAACGGGCTCGTCGTCGCGGCCCGACACGACCATGCCGTACAGGCGCTTGTAATAGCCCTGCAGGTCGACCGTCCAGCCTTCGCCGAAATCGTATTCGGCGCCGCCCGCGTAAAGCTCGGCGGTTTCCGTATCGAGATTCTCGTTGCCGTAACCCTTCAGGTACTCGTCCAGCGACGGCCACTGGTGATAAAGCCCGGTCGCCGCTTTCAGGGTCAGGCCTCTCCAGGGGAAGACCTTGGCCGAGAGGCGCGGATCGTAGGAGGTTTTACCGAGATAAGCTTGATAATTGACGCGGGCGCCGGGAACGATATTCAACCAAGAAGCGGGATTCATCACGTCTTCCACGTAGAACGACGGCTGAAAAACGTCGCCGGTCACGTCGATGTGATAAGTCTCCTCCGAGGCGTCATCGAAACCCGGTTCCCCCTCCCGGGGCGCGTGGGGTACGTTCGCTTCGATGCTGCCGAAACCGTAATCGCCGTCGATGCCGAGGCGTAATTCGTTCCATTTGGCCAAGCGGACGGAAAAATCATCGCGGAATTGAATATCGCTGGTTTTTCCTTTCAGCGTGAAATTGTCGCCGAATTCGTATTCCTCGTCCGAGTAGAGGTAGTTTACGTGCAAGCTGTTGCTCACCCGCTCGTTAGGCGTCCAGGTCCAGGCCAAGCCCGGCTGGTGCCAGGAGACTCGGATGTTGAAGGTGTCGGAACTGAACGGATCCTTGCGCTCGTCACTTTCGTCGATGATCGACATCCCGTCATCCGAACCGAAGGCGAATAGTTGCAGCAGGTGGTCGTTGCCCAGATGATAATTGACGATCGCCTGGTAATCGTAAAACCGCGGCGCCAAGGTGAATTGCGCCTGATCCTTGGGAATCACCACGGGAAGGATGAAATCGATGAAGCTGCGCCGGACGCCGACCGCGCCGGAGGCGTTCTTGCCCAGCGGCCCCTCGAAAATCATGAAGGTGGCGTACGTGTTCAGATCGACCAGCCCGCCCAGGCGATCGGTCCGCGGTTCCCGGTTGGTCAGTTCCACGATGCCGCCCAGGGCGTTGCCGTATTTCACGCTGTAAGCGCCGGGATAGTAAACGATATCCTGCAGCAGTTCGGCGTTGACGATGGAGTTCATGCCGCCGAAGTGGAACAGTTGCGGAATTTCCAGCCCGTTGAGTTTGTAACCGCTGTCCTCGGGGCCGGTACCGCGAATCACGAGGCCGTCGTTGCCGAAACCCATGACACTGGTAGCCGCGACGCCCGGCAGGCTTTCGAGCACGCGAATGGGATCGTTGTTGGCGCCCGGGACGCCGGTCAGTTCTTCTTTTTTCAATTCCTGCCGCGAAACGACCTCGGGTTCGCGCTTTCCGATGACGGTCACCTCATCCGCCTCGTAACCCGGCAGCGATTGCAGGTAACAGTTCTTGCGGGTCGGTTTACCCGCGCGCACGGTCACGGTCGCCTCGAACGGTTCGCTCAGGTCGTCGGTGACGGTCAGCACGTAATCACCGGGCGACAGGTTTTCGAAGGTGAACGCTCCTTGGTCATCGGTCACGGTTCCCCACGTGCGGTTCTCGTCGTTCCAATCTTTTAATTGAACGGCGAGTTGCGGTTTGGGCAGGCGGGTTCCCTTGACCATGATGATCCCGGTCAGGGATCCCAGGGCCGGCTCCTCAGCGGCTGCCGCGCCGGCGAGGAACGGAATGAGCAAGCCGAGCAGCGCCAGGCCGAGGCCGATTCGCACGGTGTTGTTGGTCATCGTTGCACTCCGAATATCGCGGCGGTTGCCGTTGCGCCGCGCCATGGATCCCGACTATCGCCGCAATGAACCATTCCATTCAACACCCGAGGTGTATCCTTTTGTCACCCCAGCCGACTGAATGGTTAATTATTTTTTCTTGATCAGCGATGCATACGCGTTGTGATTGTGGATCGACTCGAAGTTTTCCACTTCCACGCTGTACCAGGTGATGTTGCGATGGGCGTCGAGGCGCTGGGCGACGTTGCGCACCACGTCCTCGACGAAAACCGGGTTGGCGTAGGCCAGCTCGGTCACGTATTTCTCGTCTTCGCGCTTGAGCATCGAATAAACGGCGCTGGACGACGATTCTTCGGCCAAGGCGATGATTTCCTCGATCCAGACCATGCGCTCGAAGCGGAAGCCGATGGTGATGATGCCGCGCTGGTTGTGCGCGCCGGAATCGGAGATTTCCTTCGAGCAGGGGCAAAGGGTGGAGACCGGCACCCGCACGAAGATCTGCACGTCGTAGTCGCCGTTGGTGATCGAACCGACGAACCGGCAGCCGTATTCCATCAACCCGCGCGCCCGCGAAACCGGCGCTTCCTTTTCGACGAAATAGGGGAACTCGACCTCCAGATGGGCCGACTCGGCGTGCAGCCGCTGCCGGATGCCTTGCAGGATATCGCGCAGCCCGTCCACCGAGATTTCGCCGCCGCACTCGTTGAGCGCCTCGACGAAACGGCTCATGTGCGTGCCTTTGAATTCCTGCGGCAGATTCACGTACATGTTGAACGTGCCGACGGTGTGCTGTTCGCCCTTGGCGCGGTCGAGCAGCCGGATCGGATAGCGCAGGTCTTTCACCCCGACCTTGTCGATCGGAATGTTGCGTTCGTCGCGCCGGCTGGCGACATCGACGAGATCGGGTTTGGTCACGAGCGGCTTACCTCTGGTTCAACCGCCGCCGCGCGGCGGTCAGCGTGTTTTTCATCAGCATGGTGATGGTCATCGGGCCGACGCCGCCGGGCACGGGGGTGATGACGCCGGCGACCTCGCGCGCTGCCTCGAAGTCGACGTCGCCGATCAGCCTGGCCTTGCCCGAAGGCGTGGTGCCGATGCGGTTCACGCCCACGTCGATGACCGTCGCGCCGGGGCGGATCATGTCGGCGGTGATCGCCTTGGGCCGGCCCGCGGCCACGATCAGGATATCGGCCCGGCGGGTGTGCGCCGCCAGGTCGCGCGTTTTGGTGTGGCAGATCGTCACCGTGGCGTTGGCGTGAACGCCTTTTTGCACCAGCAGCATCGCGATCGGTTTGCCGACGATGTTCGACCGGCCGACGACGACCACTTCCGCGCCCTCGATCGGCGTGCCGGCGCGGACGATCATTTCGCGGATGCCGGCTGGCGTGCAGGGCGGATAGATGATGTTGCCGATCAACAGGCGGCCGACGTTCACCGGGTGGAAGCCGTCGACGTCCTTGTCCGGGTCGATGGCCAGCAGCACCTTGTGCTCGTCGATATGCCTGGGCAGCGGCACCTGGACCAGCACGCCGTCGACACTTTCGTCGGCGTTGAGCGCGCGGACCAGGTTCAGCAATTCGGCCTCGGTGACGGCGGCGGGCAGGTGGTGATGAACCGACTGATAGCCGAGTTCCTCGCAGGCCCGGATTTTGCCGGTGACGTAGGACACCGAACCCGGATCGTCGCCCACCAGAACCGTCGCCAGGCACGGCGCGATGCCGTGCTCGACCTTCAAGCGGGCGGTCTCTTCCTTCAATTCCGACCGAATGGCCGCCGAAATTTCCTTACCGCTGATGATCCGCGCGGTCATGACCACCTCCGACCGGACGCCGTCGCCGCCGCAATGCCGGCATCCCGAGTAAATGGGGGTGTCTTATACCACGAAACGCCCGGGCGGCAAAGCGAGCGCCCCTTGTTTTGCCACGCGGGCCTGTCTAATCTGACGAAAAACAAACGGTTTGCTCACAAACCGTGAAGAAAGGATCTGCGGCAGATGCAACGTTTTGAAATGTCGGCGATTTTTCTTCTCCTGCTCGCGGCCGTTTCGCTGCTGGGCGTCCAGATTCAGAATATCGGCCACCGCGGTTCGGGGACCAATCAGGCCGACAACCCCTTGCCGGAAAATACGATTCCGAGTTTCTTGCAAGCGGTGGCGGACGGCGCGGACATGATCGAACTGGATGTCCTGCTGACCGCCGACGACGAACTGGTGGTGATTCACGACGCCACGCTGGACCGCACCACCGATTGCACCGGGCGGGTGGTCGAGAAGAATCTTTCGGAAATCGTCGTCTGCGACGCGGCGGAAGGCACATCGCTGGAAGGAACGGGCGTGACCCTCCCGACGCTCGCCGAGGTCTTCGCGGCCGTCGCCCTCCCGGTGAACGTGGAAATCAAATCCGACGACGTCGGCGGGGCGTACACGGCCGAACACATCGCCGCGCGGGTGCATGAGGTCGTCGAGGCGGCCGGGGCGACGAATCGCGTGTTGATTTCAAGTTTTTCGCTGGCGGTTTGCGAGGCGGCGAAGGCCGCCGGCGATCTGCCGGTCGCCTTCCTGACCAGCGAACTGAACCTGCAGGCCCAGATCGACGCTGCCGTGACGGCCGGGCTCGACGGCATCCACCCCCAGGCCACGCTCACCTTCAAAACGCACGTCGATTACGCGCACGAGCAGGGCTTGTTCATCAACGTCTGGACGGTCGACGGCGCGCTGGCGATGCAGGCCAATATGGCCAAGGGTCCGGACGGCATCATCACCAACGACGTGGACATCCTCGCGGGTTTGCTGGAAACCGACGACGACACCGCCGACGACGACACTACCGCCGACGACGATGATGACGACAATGACGATAACGATGATAATGATGACAATGACGATAATGATGATAATGACGACAACGACGATAACGACACCGCCACTGTTGATGATGACGACGATGACGATGATGACAACGATTCCGGCTGCGGGTGCTGAAAAAAGACCGGCCGCCGCATCTTGCCAAAACGCCGACGTGGGTTAACTTTCTAGAGTGAATCCGGTATATTGTTTTCGTGGGCTTGTCCGGTTGCAACCGAAAACCAACTTAATATTCATTGGTTAGGTGGAGGAGTGTCGATATGTCTCCCAAAAAGAAACAAGCTGAGACGAAGGCGGCGGGACTAGGCGGAAACGGCGAATACGAACGCATTCAACGCGACGTGCTGGTCGTCGGGGTCGGCACCATCGGCGAGCCGCTGACGCGCCTGCTGCTGGCGCACCGCGAGCAACTGGGCATCGGCAACGTGTATTTCGCCAAGTTCAACCCCACCGACCTAGGCACGGTCAAACTCCTCAAAGAAGCCGGCGGCAAGTTCGTGATCTGGAAAGATACCGAAATGCACTTCGAGCACATTTTCGCGCAGGCGGGCCTGACGATCGACGGCACGATCGAGGACGCGTTGAAGCGCGTGGCCGTCGTGGCCGATTGCACCAACCGCGGCAACCGCCTGAAGGAAGAGCATTACTCGCGCACCAATTACCCGATCGGTTTTCTCGCGCAGGGCAGCGAGGAGGGCTTTGGCCATCCCTTCGCCTTCGGCGTGAACGACGCCACGCTCGTCCCGGGCAAGGACAAATACCTGCAAGTCGTGTCCTGCAACACGCACAATATCCTGGCGGTGTTGCGGTTGGCGCGCACGGTCGGCGAGGAAATCCTCGACAGCGATTTCGTGCTGATGCGCCGGATGAACGACATCAGCCAATCGGGCTCGGCGATCGCGTCGCCTTCCGTCGATAAGGTGAAAAACGACAAGTACCCGGGCTATGGCAGCCACCAGGCTTTCGACGCGGCGCGGGTGATGCGAACCATGGAAGTCGAGCTGCAAGGCCGGATCCATTCGACGGCGCTGAAGCTCAACAACCAGCTCATGCACCTCAACCGGTTTCGGGTGAAGGTGAAGAAGCACGTCAAATTGTCCGACGTGGTCGACGCGATCAGGGCCGATCAACTGTTGTCGCTCAGCTATTTGCGCGACATGAACCTGGTGTTTTCCAAGGGCCGCGACCACGGGTTCCACGGCCGGATCTTCAACCAGGCGGTGCTCATCGCCGATTCGCTCGAGGTGTCGCCGGACGGCCACGAAATCTACGGCGCCTGCTTCACCCCGCAGGACGGCAACAGCCTGCTGACCAGCGTCGCCGCCGTCTCCTGGTTCTTCAACCCGAAAAACTACAAGGAAAAGATGAAAGCGCTGGCGGGCTATCTCGAACGATTCCACGTGATTTACGCCTAGGCGAGAATCAACAACGGCGAGGCGGGCGCGAGTTCGCCTCGCTATTTTTTTACGTTGCTCAACCGGAGGTATTCGGCGAAGACTTCTTCGTCGCTCCGACCCGCGGCGCGCAGGGCGTCGAGCTGCTCCTGGATTTCCGGCGCGATCGCCGGCTCGGCCGCCCGCCGTTTTCGTTCGGCCGCCATTTTTTTCAGTTGCACGAGCGGATCCCGCGCGTTCCAGCGTTCGACCCAGTCGATCTCGGGTTGCCGGTACCGCGGGCTTTTGGCGCGCAGTTGCGCCTGCAACTCGGCGATCTTGCCGGGCATGTCGCTGAAATGGATGTGTAAGGGCTTTTTCCGATCCGCCAGATGGATGTGCAAGGCGGGCGCCTTGGATTTCGAATAAACGACGCCGAAGCGGCGGAAACGAGGCCCGGTGTCGATCGCTTTGATGGACAAGGATTCGATTTGGTCCCAAGGGATCAATTCGGATTGCAGCCCATCGTGATTGAGCAGGCCGTTCTCACGGACCTCCGCGCCCTTCCAGTAGCGAAAGGTGCGATAGAGGCCGAAACCGGCCAGCAGCAGAAAGAACAGCACGCCGGATAAAAGAACGGCCGCGACCCCCAGCAGGATGAAATCCGCGGCGTCGTTCAAGGAAAATTCGAATCCAAGCCAGATGGCGCAAATCGCCAGGCAGGCCAGATAGATCACGAGTTTTTTCATGCCGCAGCGCCCCTATTTGCCGTCGAGCACTTCCCGCACTTTGCGCACCAGGCTGTCGATGGCAAAGGGCTTTTGCAGGAAGTTGGTGCCTTCATCGAGCACGCCGTGATGGGCGATGGCGTTTTCGGTGTAGCCCGACATATAGAGTACGCGCAGACCCGGCCGCAAGGAAAGGATTTTTTCGTACAACTGCCGGCCGTTCATGTTCGGCATCACCACGTCGGTCAGCAGCAGGTCGAAGCGAACGGCGGGATCCTCGGCCAGCAAATAGGCCCGGCCGCCGTGGTCGACCGCGATCACCTTGTACCCCTGCCGCTCCAGCACCTTCTGGGCGAGGTTGCGCACCATGTCCTCGTCCTCGACCAGCAGGATGGTTTCCGTTCCGGTCGGTAAAGCGGCCTGGATTCCCTTGGCGACGGATTCGACCTTGCCGGTAACCCGCGGCAGGTAGATTTTGAACACGGTGCCGACGCCGATTTCCGAATAGACGTTGATGAAACCGCTGTTTTGCCGGACGATGCCGTAGATCATCGACAGGCCGAGGCCGGTGCCCTTGCCTTTTTCCTTGGTGGTGAAAAACGGCTCGAACAGGTGCGCCTGGATTTCCGGCGACATGCCGCACCCGTCATCGCTGACGGCCAGTTGGATATACGCGCCCGGTTTGACGTCCAGATGACCGCGGGCGTATTCCTCGTCGATCTCGGCGTTGGCGGTTTCGATCGTCAGCTTGCCGCCGTCGGGCATGGCGTCGCGCGCGTTGACGGCCAGATTGATGATGACCTGTTCGATTTGGTGCGGATCGACTTTCACCGAGCCCAGGTCTTTCGCCGGCCGGAAAACGAGCTCGATATC
Organism: Myxococcales bacterium; assembly: GCA_012517325.1. Lineage (NCBI taxonomy): Bacteria > Pseudomonadati > Myxococcota > Myxococcia > Myxococcales > Myxococcales bacterium. The sequence goes on from JAAYVF010000023.1 coordinate 11,612, forward strand.
CTCGCCGATGAGCCGTTTGAGCATCTTGGTCGCGCCGGCCAGCAATTCGTTGAGGTCGATCACCCGAGGGTCGATGACCTGCTTGCGGCTGAAGGCCAGCAACTGGGCGGTCAGCGAAGCCGCTCGCTGGGCCGCCTTCTGGATTTCCGACAGATCGGCGTGCATCGGATCGCCCTGGCGCAAATCGCCCATTAGGATTTCGGTGTAACCGGAGATGCTCGTCAGCAGGTTGTTGAAGTCGTGCGCCACGCCGCCGGCTAGCCGCCCCACGGCTTCCATCTTCATTGCCTGGCGCAACTGATTTTCCAGCTTGTCCTTTTCCTGTTCGGCCTGCCGGCGATCTCTGACCGCGAAAGCCAGCGAAACCAATGAGGCCATGTTGATTGCGAATTGTTCTTCGTCCTGTGCCCATTGACGCGGCTGATCGACCGCTTCGAAACTCAACAACCCGCCCATCCGCCCCTGCAGCCAGATCGGCGCATCCAGAAGCGAGCAGATGCGGTTGTCCCGGTGGTAGGATTCCGGAACCTCGCGCGTCCGCGGGTCCGTGTAAACATCCGTGGCGGCAATGACCTGGCCAAGCTGATGCGCCTGCGTATAAGAAGGAAAATCACGACAATCGTAGGCTTGGCCCTGGGAGTGTCGCCGGGGGCTGCGCTCAAAAAGGTCGACACACTCGAGGCGCTGATAGTCCTCTGAATACAACCACACGCTGACCCGCTCGGTGGCCATGATTTCCGCGCAGGCCTCGGTCAACTCCTGCAGCGATTTATCGAGATTGCCTTGAAAAAGCGAACCCTCTTGCATGAGCGAAAGCACGAGCGTCGTCTGGCGCAGGAGCATTTGCTCGCGCCGGACCATTTCCGCGGCGGCGCGTTTTTCCTCGGTGATGTCGCGCATGATCGCCGAGAAGAACTCGATCGATCCGTCGAAGGCCGGGTGGGATAGAATGACTTGCGAAACGGGAATTTCCCGCCCGTCGTGATGTTGAATCGCCGATTCGCTTTTCCAGACACCGTCGCGGGCGGCGGTCGGAAAGGCTTCGGTCGTGATCATTTTCGTGGCCCAGGCCGGATGAACGTCGGCAACCTGATGCTCGGCAACTCTTTCATCCGCGGCCCAGCCAAGCATTTGCTTGCCGGCCGGATTCAAATAGGTGAGCTGGCTGTCCGGCGTGGCCATCGCCACCAGGTCGGTCGTGCTTTCCAGGATGGCGGTGAGGCGCGCTTTTTCTTCCTCGGCCTGTTTTCGTTGGCTGATATCGGAGTGAGTGCCGATCACCCGCAACGGCTTGCCGTCCGGCGTCCAACTGATCACCTTGCCACGGTCTAGAATCCATTTGTAGGTTCCGTCCTTGCAGCGCATCCGATACTCACTGACATAAGTCAGTGATTGACCCGCCAAATGCTGGTCGAGATCGCGATAAACGTGCTCGCGATCCATCGGGTGAACCAGTCGATCCCAGGCGGAAAAATCCTCTCCGAACTCGTCATCCTCATAACCCAACATCCGTTTCAATTGACTCGAAAAGAGAACCTGATTGGTTTGGGCGTTCCAATCCCAGACGCCGTCGCCGGCGCCCTCGAGGGCGTACTGCCACCGTTCCTCGCTTTCCCGAAGCGCGATCTCGGCCCGTTTGCGCTCGGTGATGTCCAGAGCCGTAAAAGTGATGCTTACGGAGGGGTCTCCCGGGGACATCGGCGTCAACGACAATAAAATATCGATGATACTGCCGTCCTTTCGACGGCAGCGGATTTCCTGCGTTCCGGTGCCTTTTTGGGCAATTTGGCGGAATAACACCTCACCGGTGAGCTGGGCCTCCTCGATCGTCGGATATAACATTTGAACATTTTGTCCGATTAGCTCTTCTTGCGAATAACCGGTTATTTCGCAGAGGCGTTGGTTGACTTCCTGGAAGATCTGGTTGCGTGTCACGCCGATGCCCGTGGGCGCCACGCGGAAGATGCTTTGCAGCCGTTCCTGGCTTTCGCGCAATGCCGTCTCGGCGCGTTTGCGCTCGGTAATGTCGCGGATCAATCCCAGGGTGCCGACGGATTGTTCGCCGGCCTGCGCCAGCGAACCGCTCACTTCGCCGTTGAACGTGCCGCCATCCTTTCGTTTGATGAGCAATTCCAGCCGGGTGGTGCGCTTACCCGTAGCCATGGCTTCCCGAAATTTTTCCATGGCGATCGGAATCTGATCCGCGGGCAGAAATTCGGGGAACACCCGGCCGATCATTTCTTCGGGTCGCCAACCGAAGATGTTTGTCGCCGAAGGAGTAATGTAGGTGACCTTGCCTTCATCGTCGGTGGTATAGAGCACATCTTCCAATTGCTCGGCCATGTCGCGGAACTTTTGTTCGCTTTGGCGAATTCGCTCCTCGGCGATCAGCCGTTCGGTGATGTCCAGGAAAAGCGCCGTCATGGTGTCGGCGCCGGAATGAAAAGCGTAGACCTCATAGGCGCCGTGAATCTGATTGTCGCGGTAAGTGACGGATGAGGTTTGCCAAAGGCCGCCGTTTTTCGCGATCTCGCGATAACGCGTGGGTATTTCCGTCTCGATCAAGGGTGGAAACGCCTCCTCGATGGTCTTGCCGATAAATGGTTGGTGATCCAAGCCCAGGATGCGGTTGGCGGCCGGGTTGGCGCCGGTGAAGATCAGACGGCCGTCCGCTTCCAAGCGGTACATGTGCATTCCCATCGGCGAGGCCTCGACAATGCTGCGGAAGCGTTCCTCGCTTTCGCGCAAAGCGTTTTCGGCCCGTTTGCGATCGGTGATATCCAACGCGGTGAAAATGACGCCTTTGGCGAGATCCCGCGGATCCATCGGTGTCGAGACCAGCCAGATGTCCATGATCGAGCCGTCCTTGCGCCGCCAGCGCGTTTCCACGGCGCCGGTTCCTTGCGCGGCGATCTGGCGATATTTTTCCGTGCCGACGTACTCAAATTCTTCCTGGGTCGGGTACAAAAGGCGGGCGCTTTGCCCGAGGAGTTCCTCCGGCGTGTAGCCGGTCATTTCGCAGAGGCGCTGGTTGACCTCAAAATTGATTCGGTTCCGAACCAACCCGATACCGGTGGGCGCCACGCGGAAGATGCTTTGCAATTGTTCCCGGCTTTCACGAAGCGCCGTCTCGACTTGCTTGCGTTCGGTGATGTCGCGAATCAGGCTGATGAAATAGCGGGGATTGCCGTCGGCGTCGCGCAGGGTCGAGGAGTGTGCTTCGACCAGCGCCCGGCCGCCGTTTTTCAGGCGGATGCGATATTCCATGGTTTCGGAATGTCCGCTGTTCAGCGACCGGGCAATGTTGGCGGCTACTTTCCGGCGATCTTCCTCGTCCAACAGGTCCATGATGTTTTTCATGTCGGCCAGCAATTCCTCGACCGTTTCCACGCCGTAGAGCAGCGGCGCTTGCCGGCTGGCGGAAAGGATATTGCCTTGCAGGTCGTACACCAGGATCGGATCGGGCGAAGCTTCGACCAGCGCGCGATACCACTCTTCGCTTTCTTTCAAGGCTTGCGCGGCTCGTTTACGTTCGGAAATGTCGCGGGACAGGCCGTGCACTTCCACTTTGCCGGTGTGCGGATTTTGATAAAAAGTGGTGGCGATTTCGGTCCAGATCGCCGTCCCATCCTTGTGTGGTTGTTCGATTTCATCGCGATAGGTGTGATCCGGCGGCACCTTTCCGGAAAGATAGTCGCTGACTCGTTGCCGAAGCACTGCCGTCCACTTTTCCCTTTCCTCCGGTTGGAAGGAGAATTCCAACGGCTGGGCGATAATCTCTTCCGGGGTATAGCCCAGCAGTTTCTTAATGGAGGGGCTGACATAGAGAAAACGCATGCTTTCCGTATCCAGCGACCAGACGATGTCGTTGATCCGTTCGGTCAGCTCGCGGTACTTGTTTTCGCTTTCGCGCAGTTCTTGCTCGGCTTTGCGGCGCTCGGTGATATCCGAAAAAATCGTAAAAACGCGATAGGGGGTCGATTCGCCGGGCAGGAATTCGGGCATCGCGTCGATGAGGATCCAGCGCATTTCGTTGAATTGCGGCTGAAACACGGCCATCGTCTTGCCGAGAAGCGGTTTGCCGGTTCGCAGGGCGACCATCGACGGGTGCTCTTCGCCCGGAATCGGCATGCCGTCCTCGTGAATGGAACGCCAGGCGGGATCGATGGATTTGCGGCCTTGCAATTGCTCCAGGGACAGACCGAGAATTTTTTCGGCGGCGGGATTGGCATTGGTGATCCGCCCTTCGGCATCCTGAAAAACAATGCCTTGTTCCATGAATTGGAAGAGCGTGCGATAGTCTTCCTCGCTACGACGCAACGCCGCTTCCGCTTTTTTACGCGCCGTGATGTCCTCATGCTGGAAAATGGCGTGTTTGACGCGGCCGGACGCGTCCAGTACAGGGGTCACATTGACTTCGATGATGATATCCACGGTTTTTTGAAATTGGAGAGATCGCAGGGTGCCGCTGTTCCAAACCAGGGGAAACCGAACCACTTCCCCTTTTTCGTAGACCCGCCGGATCAGCGGCATGAACCCCTGTTCCTCGACGATGTTGTCCTGAAAGATATTGTACTGGCCGAGGACTTCGTCGGCGGTGATGTTCAGTAATTTGCAGCAGGCTTTGTTGATACGGATCAGGGAGCCTTGCGCGTCGGAAATCCACATGGGGAAGGGGCTGTCTTCGAAAATGCGGTTCAGAAAAACTTCCGACCCGCGCCTCGCTTCCTCGGCCAGCTTGCGGGCGGTGATGTTTCGTTGCACTCCCCAAACGCGCTTGAGCAGGCCGTTTTCCACGATGCCGCGGTAACTTTCGACGATATAAACGGGCCGGCCGTCGGCCGCAACTTCCTGTTCTTCCCTTTCGGCGATTTTAAAATCGGACGAGCCGGCCAAATCGGCCATTTGCGCGCCGCAGTTCGGCGCGAACTCGGTGACGAGATGGCCGACCATCTTATCGGGCGGCAAACCGTACATGGCCGATAACGCGACGTTCACCTCGCCGATGACGGCGCGTTCGGCGATCTGCGTTTCCAGAATTTCCCGCGGCTGATCGATCGCCACCGGTGGATTCAGGTCGATGCGAAAGATGCCCTCGCCGGCGTTGGCGATGAAGTTGCTGTAACGATCCTCGCTCTCCCGCAGTTCTCGTTCGCGTTGCTGAATTTCCCGGTGAGCGCGGCGCTGGATAATCAGAAACAGTCCGAAGACCAACACCAGGGTCATCAGGGCGATCGGCAGGGCGATCTGGGAAATGATTTCCCGTTTCCAGGTCGAAGCGTCGATATCCATGCCGAGCACCGCCACGACGGCGCCGCCATGCGGATCAAGAATGGGCACCAGGGCGCTGACCCAGGTTCCCCACCGGTCGGTGTAAGGGCCTTGCACGGCGGATTGTCCGGTGTCGAACAAGCGGCGAAAATCGGCCGAGGCTTCGGTATAGGTTTGTCCGGGCGGGGAGTAATCCTTGGAATCGGGGGGCTCGGAATCCACCAAGAAGAATACGGCGCCGTCGATGCGGCGGCCGGTCAGATAGATGAAACGGCATTTGGTGTCGATCGACCGAATCAGTGTCAGACGCTCTTTCAGGTGGAGATAAGTGGATGAATTCAGGTCCGCTTCCGTACCGGTGATCGTTTGGAGTTGGGCGAAATCAATCGTTTGGGCGACCAAACGCCCCTGATCGAGTAAAACGTCGCGCTGTCGGCGATCGGCGATGCGCGCGGTCCACCAGATGAAAAAAATACCAATAATCAGCATGGCCGTGACCGCAAAGGAAAGCCAATTTTTTCGCTTCATTTTTCTCTTTTGGCCTCGCGGACGGAATTTTCTTTTTTTCTGTACTCGAACAAAGGAAGAAAAAGTCTTTTCTCGCATCAAACGACGCCATGAATCCAATGATCGGTCGATCCTCAAAAAAGAACCATTAATTGCATTTTACTCTTCTAAACGCGAGACGCAATTGGATTGCCGGTTCCGCGCCGATTCATGCCGGCCGGTCGACCGATGATTTGTCGGCGGTCGACCCGAGGAGAGGGAAATGGCTGACGATCCCCCTGCGGCGATCATTCCGGCATCAAATCATCCGGCACCTGAACGGCCACCACGCGGCCGCGCGCGCATACGACGCCCTGTGCGGTGAGCGTGGAACTGACCACGACCTTGCGGCCCTTTACCTCCTCGACCTTGCCGCGCACGATGAGCGGCACTCCGGCCGGTGTCGGTTTCAGGAAGTCCACGTGCAGCGAGGCGGTCAGGAACCGGCGGGGCGGCTGGGTGTCCATTTCCCGGCCTTCGGCGCGATAGGCGGCGGCCGCCGCGGTGCCGGTGCTGTGGCAATCGATCAACGAGGCGATGAGCCCGCCGTAAATGAAACCCGGAATGGCGACGTGCTGTGGCCATGGGGTGAACGTGCAGATCGATTCCTCGCCGTCCCAATAGCTTTTGATTTGCAACCCATGCTCATTGAGGCGGCCGCAACCGTAGCAATGGCTGACCGAATCCGGGTAGTAATCCTGAAACGCTTTCATCCGAACCTCCGGTGTTGAGTGACGCGCTGCCGAAAATGAAGCGAAATAAAAACCACGCTTTTTGTTGAGCGCGGTTGAAAAAGGCCAGGACGGCCTTTTTCAACAACCTGTTAAAACGACAACCAGTCCGGGCGCGGCGAGGTGAGGGCGAGGCGCAGGGTGATGCGATGGGCCACGATGCGGTCGCCGTCGCCCTCGGCCACCGGATGGCTTTGTTGCTCGAGGTAGTTGTAAGCGGCGCCGAGACCCAGCCAGTTGAAGAAGTAGTAGTTGAACGCGCCCGTCGCGCGCCAGGCGTCGATGTCGGTGACCGTTTGCAGGTAATTGGTGTAACCGGCTTCCTCGTAGGTTTCGATGTGCCGCGTCCAGCGCTCGTCGAGGCGGGCCGTGACCGACTGCGCGAGCACCGCGCCTTCCAAGCCGTGCGCCGGCGCGTAATTGCGCTGGTACGAGGCGCTGGCCTGCATCCGCCAGAACAGCTTGACGATGTCCATCCGCTGAAACCATTGCAGGTCGTCGAGCTGGTAGGCGCCGTTGCGTTCCACCGCCGGCAGAATCACCCCGGACCGGGTTTCGAACGACAGGCTCGGCGTCGCCGTGTAACGCAGGCCGACGCCAGGCGTGTGCGTGTCGAAATCGGCGCGGTTCTCCATTCGCACCGGGAAGGACGGATCCATCGAATAATCGTGGTCCCAGTAATGCCGCAGAAAGTCGAAATGCTGCGAATAGAGGGCGCGGTTGAAGTCGTAGAAAGTCAGAAAGGCGTAGGACGGGTCGAACTGTTTGGTCCAGGTCAGGTTGAATTGATGTTCGACCGTATCGAAAAACGAGGGTTCCTTGAATTCGGTCGTGTAGAAGGAGTAGCCGCCTTCGAGGACGGAGGTGCGGCTGAGGTTCCAGGTCGTGGTGGCGAAGAGCCGGTTGGCGATGGATTCGGTGCGCAGCGATTCCAGGGTGGTGCTCCGCGAGAACGGCTGGTCGCGCGGATCGGTGGTGTAGATGATCTCGTCGCCGACGGTGGTGCGCAGGGTCGGGGTCACCCAGTAAGACCAGCCGAGGCCGCCGGTATAGAATTCCGGCCAGCCGTCGTACTGCTCGTGATCGATGACGTGGCGGAAGCCGGCCGCGATGCCGATGAACGCTTCGTGACGGAAGGTGTCGTAGCGCAGGCGCAGGCCCGGTTCGAAGGTCACCGAATAGGCGGCGAACTTCTCGTCGGCGACGCTTTCCGGCGTGAGCAGGAAATTATCGGTCCATTCGCCCATCAGGTTGAAGGTGGGCAACAGCGAAACCTTGCCCGCCGCCCGCGCCGTGACCGGCAACAGCAGCAGGCTCAGCAACAACAGCAGCGGCAGTCGCCGGCGCACGTCAGGGCACGACGAGGGTGTCGCCGGGGCGCAAGGGCACGTCGTTGTCCTTGCCGCCGACGATGCGGTCGTAATCGACGGCGATGCGCTGCGAACCCTTCGCGGTCTGGCGAAGGATCAGCAGGCGGCCGCGCGCCGCGAATTCGGTGAAGCCGCCCGCCAGGGCGATCGCCTGGACCACGGTCGTCCGGCCGGTGATCGGATAAATCCCCGGGTGGGCGACCTGGCCCTGAACGTAAATGCGGTAGGAATTGACCTGGGTGACGATCACCGTCACGGTCGGTTCGTTGAGATACCGGGAGAAGGCTTCCTTCAATTCCTTTTTCAATTGATCGGTCGACTTGCCGGCGGCCGGCATGTCCCCGACCAGCGGCAGCGTGATGCGGCCGTCGGGGCGCACCGGCACCTGGCGCGAGAATTCCGGGTTTTTCCAGACGTTGATGTCGAGCATGTCGCCCGGCCCGATGACGAATTCGTTGGTATCGATCTGCGCGTCGGCGTTGCCCGGCTTGACGGCCGCCGAATCCGGGCTGACCGCCCCCGTGCCGAAGCAGCCCGCCGCCCACAGCGCGGTCAGGAACAACAGAACCAGCATCCTCCCCTTCATGCGCCCGTCTCCTTTAGACTTGGGGTTCCTCGGCCTTTTCCACGATGCTTTCCGGATGCGACGGCTTGCCGTACCGGCCGTAACCATATCCGTACTTGCCGTAGCCGTAGCCGTAACCGTAACCGCCGTAGCGCCCGCCGCGGGCTTGCGCCAGCCGGCCTTCGATGTCGTTGAGCACCAGGCCGATGATCGGCTTCTGGTACAGGTCGTCGAGGGTGCGCGAGACCACTTCGCGCGGCGTCACGCGCGCTTTGACCGCCAGGATGACCCCGTCGACCATGTCGGCGAGTTGCACCGTGTCGGGAATCGGGATCACCGGCGGCGAATCGATGACGACGTAATGGAACAAACCGCGCGCCCGTTCGAGCAAGGCGCTCATTTTCGGGCTGATCAGATAGGTGAACGGATCCTGCGGCACCTCGCCGGCGGGCATGACGAACAGGCGCGGCAACTCGAAATTGTAAAACGCCTCAGAAAAATCGCATTTGCCCTGCAGCACCGTGGCCAGGCCGTTCTTGGCGCCGTCGATCCCCAGCACTTCGTTGACCTTCGGCGCGCGCAGATCGGCGTCGATCAGCAAAACCCGCACCGTCGGTTCCTGGGCGATCGTCGCCGCGAAATTGATGCTGGTGACGGTCTTGCCTTCCTGCGGGACGCTGCTGGTCACCAGGAAAACGCGCCGTTTGGCGTTTTCCTCGGAAGAAATCAGCTTGTTCCACAAAACGTGATACTGCCGCACCGCTGCCGGGTCGTCGCCGATGATCGCCGGGATCATTTCCTTCGAGGTTTTGTGCGAGATGCGCAGAATGCCGACCTTTTCGGGCAGATCGACGACCGCCGGCAGCGGCGGCCGTTTGCCGGCGCGCGGCCGTGTGCGGATTTTGCGCACCTTACGGACTTTCTGTTCGACCTGGCGGCCGTCGGGCAACTGCACGATCCGCCGCACGACGCGCACTTCCTCGCGCTCGCTGGGCGCGGCCGCGTCCTCGCCGTCGATTTCGGTCGTTTCCGCCACGGCGCCGCGCGGCGCCGCGGACGCGGCGGCCGACGCCGCAGGTTGGTTGAGGGTGACCGGGGCCACCGACGCCATGCCTTTCGGGGCCTGTTCCTCCGGTTCTTCGTCGGCGTTGAGTTGCATCAGGTCTTCGATCGTCTCCTGAATGAACTCTTCCGCCACTTGTTTCTGCTTGCGCGCCATGCCGAGCAGCAGGGCGTTGTCGCAAATGGTGTTGATCAGGCGCGGGATGCCTTTGCTGTGGCGATAGACCAGATCGATCGCGCCTTCGGTGAAGATCTCGGGGTTCTGCGCGCCCGCCTGCGAGAGGCGGTGCAGGATATAGGCCTTGGCGTCCTTGTAGGTCAGCGGTTTGATTTCGGTGCGCAGGTTGATGCGCTGTTTGAGTTGCCGGAATTTGTGGCTGTTCAGGACGAATTTCAGTTCCGGCTGGCCGACGAGGATGATCTGCAGCAATTTGTTGGTGCGCGTTTCGAGGTTGGTCAGGAAGACGATCTCGTTGAAGATCTCTTCCGACATGTTGTGGCCTTCGTCGATGATCAGGATCGTTTTCTTGCCGTTATCCAGCCGTTTTTCGAGATATTTGCGCAGAATCAAGACGTTTTCGGCCCGTTCGCCGCCTTTTTCCTCGATGCCGAAATCGGCGAACAGGTAACGGTAAAGGCTCATCGAATCGACGTGCGTATCGAAGAGAATCGCCACCTTCGTTTCGGGATCGAGCTGCGAGAGCAGCGTATAAATCATCGTCGTCTTGCCGACGCCGACCTCGCCGGTCACCACCATCAGGCTCTTGCGCTCCTGGATGCCGTAAAGCATCTGCGCCAGGGCTTCATGGTGCGAACTGGACATGAAGACGAATTCCGGGTCGGGGGTGATGGAAAACGGCAGTTTTTTCAGGCCGTAGTACTCGGTGTACAAAGCGATCTCCCGTGAATGAAAAATTTCGTGAAACGCTAGCATGCTTGCCGGAAGCCTGTCAAGCAAAAGGCGGGGTTTTACGGGATTTTTATGAAAATATTATGACAGTAACGAACATTGGGGAAATTTTCACTCGATACCAACAGTGGCATCCTGCGCGGCGAAGATACACAATATCTTGAATTTTTCCCGGGGCTGCTGCAATTTTCACTTGCAAAGAATGTAGGGATAGGGTAGGAAAAATCCAATTGGCACTCCGCAAGATTTCAATCGGCACGGACTCCGGCACGGTCGTTGCGTGCCGCCGACGGTAAAGGGTATCAAGCATGCTCGGAGAAGGCACCGGCGTGTTGGTGTGGCTCGGAGTCACCCAGTTGCAACGCGCTTGCGATTTTTACGGGAAAACGCTCGGCTTGGTTCTCGATTACCAGAACGATGAAGCCGGCTGGGCTGAATTGCGGCATCCGGCCAGCGGAACGCGCGTGGGCCTGCGGCTGACCGACGAGGACGAACTCAATCCGGCGGGCGGCGCGACGTTGGTTTTCGATGTCCAGAATCTCAAGGTCTCGATGCGCGAATTGGAAAAACAAGAGGTTCTCTTCCTGACCGGCGAGATGAACCTGAACGGTTTCCGGTTCGCCACTTTCGTCGATCCCGACGGCAACAACCTGCAGCTTCGGCAAGCGGACGGCGGGTCCTAAACGACCGGCGATCCGCTTGATCATCTTTCCTGTTGGATAAAGCCACGCTGGCGGCGTGGCTTTTTTTCGCTGTCGCCCGGCTGCTTGTTGGCGGCCTCGTTTGGCGGTAAACCAGGGCGAACGATTCATCGCAACCGCCGGAGGGCAGATCCATGCCGATCGCGCAATTGACGGTCGTCCCGCTCGGCACCGGCGACACCTCGCTTTCCGGGGCGGTCGCGGCGGTGGTGGCGGCGATTCGCGACACGGGCATCCGGTATCGGCTGACGCCGATGGCCACGGTGCTCGAAGGCTCGATCGAGGAAATCCTCGCGGCGGTCCGTGCCGCGCACGAGGCCGGCTTCGCCGCCGGCAGCGGGCGCGTCTCCACGTCACTGACGATCGACGACCGGCGCGACAAGGCCACCTCGATGGCGCACAAGGTCGCGGCGGTCGAAGCCAAAATGAAGGATTGAAGCGTCCGCATCATGTCCGTTGAAAGCCGCCCGCTCGTCACCTTGCACGTGGACCTCGCCGACGAATGGCGCGGCGGTCAGCGGCAAGTGTATCTGCTGGCGACCGGGCTGGCCGACCGCGGTCATCCGACCCACGTGGCGACGCGCCCCGGCACCCCGCTGGCGCGGCGGCTCGCCGGCACTCCCGTTCGGGTGCACGAAATGGCCTGTCGGGGCGAATGGGACCTGGCGGCGGCTCTGCGGTTGGCCGGGTTGGCGCGGGAAAACCGCGTCGAGTTAGTCGCGGCGCACGCCAGCCATCCGCACGGGCTCGCGGTCTGGGCGCGCTGGTTCGGCATGCGGGCGCCGCTCGTGGTGCATCGACGGGTGGATTTTCCCGTCCGCGCGCATTTTTTCAATCGCGGCAAATACGCGGCCCCGGCGGCGTATATCGCGATCAGCGAGGCGGTGAAGGCGATTCTCGTGCAAGGCGGCGTGCCGGCGGCGAAGATCGCCGTGATTTCCAGCGGTGTTCCCGCGTTCGCGGCGGTGCCCGGAGCCCGGGAGAAACTGGCGGCCGAGTTCGGGCTCGATCCGGCCCTGCCATGGGTCGGCGATGTGGCCAGCCTCGTCGATCACAAAGGTCATGCTCATCTGCTGGCCGCCTGGTCGCGACTGCGCCGGGACGGAATCCGGGCCGAATTGATCCTCATCGGCGACGGGCCGCTCGGCGAATCGCTCCGGTTGCAGGCCGAGCGGTTGGGCATCGCCGGCGCCGTGCATTGGCTGGGCTGGCGTGAGGACGTACCTGCCTGGTTGTCGGCGCTCGACGTATTTGTCATGACCAGCGTCACGGAAGGATTGTGCACGGCGATTCTCGACGCCATGGCGGCGCGGATTCCGGTGGTGGCCACGGCGGCGGGCGGGATTCCCGAACTGGTTCGCGACGGACAAACGGGGCTTCTGGCGCCGGTGGGAGACGACGCGACCATCGCCGAGCGCTTGCGTTTCGCGTTGCGGGAGGGCGAGTCGGCAAAAGCCATGGCCGAGCGGGCATTTCGGGAGGTGTGGCAGCCTCGTTCGGCGGCGACGATGGTTGGTCAAACCGAAGAATTCTATTGTCGTCTAACCCAGGATAGCAATTCTAACACTTTGAATTAAAAGCACAATCCGGCAGGTTTCGATTCGCCGGGGCCGGAAACGGGCCTTGCGCCCCCAAGGCGTAGATGATACATACAAACCACATTTCAGCGGCGTGGAGGATTTATGTCGCCCAGCATTGCCAACCAGCTTAAACGTTTGGGGATTGGCCGCAAAATCGAAATCCTCCGCAACGCGAAGCATCTAACCTTGAGCGATATGGCGAATCGCCTGGGAATTTCCGAAATCCTGCTTCAACAAATCGAGAATGACAGCGTACCGCCGACCGTGGCGACGCTACTGAACATCGCCAAGCTGCTGGGCGTGGGCATCGATCACTTTTTCACCGACGAGGAAGAAGCCGGCAAAATCGAGGTGACGCGGGTCGACGAACGGCTGACGATCCAGCACGACACGCGGTTGGAACAGAGCGACCGGCTGACATACAACTATGAGAGCCTGGCCTATCGCCTGGCACACAAGCACATGGAGCCGTTTTTCGTCGAATTCGTGCCCCAGGCGCACGACGAAGCGCCGTTGTCGCACGACGGCGAGGAATTCATCCACGTGGTGGACGGCGAATTGGACTTCATCAGCGGCGATACGCACATTCGCTTGTGCCAGGGCGATTCCCTGTATTTCTATGCCCAGATACCGCACACGTTGCGGGCCGTCGGCCATAAAAATGCCAAGGCGATTATAGTCCTGTATCCATACGCCAACTGAACGGCGGGGCCTGGGGGCCCCGTCGCCGTTTAAGCGGACTTTCGACGCCGCGCCGTGGTTTGCCGCGGCGTCCAACTCGGGAGAAGGCAATGATTGAAATCAGGTTTCACGGACGAGGCGGCCAGGGGGCGGTGATCGCCAGTAAGGTGATGGCCGTCGCCCTGTTCATGGAAGGTCAATGGGTGCAGAGCTTTCCGAAATTCGGCGTGGAGCGCCGCGGCGCGCCGGTCGAGGCGTTTTTGCGTATCGACCAGGAGAAGATCCTGCTGCGCAACAACGTCTATTCACCCGATCACGTCGTGGTGCTGGATCCGACGCTGATGGAGGCGACCGACGTGACGTCGGGCCTGCGTAAGGGCGGCATTCTGCTGATCAACACCACCAAGAAGCCGGCCGATTTTCCGCAACTGGCGGCGTTCAAGGTGGCTTGCGTCGACGCCTCGGCGATCGCGGCGAAAAACCGGCTCGGTTCGCCGGCGCAGCCGATCGTCAACACCTCCATCCTCGGCGCCTGCGCCAAGGCGATGGGGCTGGTGTCGATCGACTCGATCTGCAAGGCGATCGAGGAAGAAGTGCCCATCAAGCCCGCCGCCAACGCCACGGCCGCGCGGCAAGCCTACGAACAAGTCATTCTGTAACGACGAGGGTTAACATGGCCGAATACAAACCGATTGTTTTCGCCGGAGCGCACGATATGCCCGACATGGCGATGTCGATCGCCACGATGCTCTGGAATCGTACCGGGAGCTGGCGATATCTGCGTCCGCGCTACCAGGATCACGTACCGCCGTGCAACGAAGCCTGCCCGGCGGGCAACGATATCGAGGGATTCATCCGCCTGATCGGCGAGGGCAAGCCGGCGGAAGCCTGGCGCCTCTTGAAAGAAGAAAACCCGCTGCCCGCGGTCACCGGCCGCGTCTGCTTCCACCCCTGCGAACGGGCCTGCAACCGGCAATACTTCGACGAACCGACGTCGATTCAAGCGCTGGAACGCTACGCGGCCGATCACGCCGGCGCGCCGGTCGGTTTGCTCGCGCCCGAGTCGGGCAAGAAAGTCGCGGTGATCGGCGCCGGCCCGGCGGGATTGGCCGCGGCCTATCACTTGCGCCGCCTGGGCCACCGGGTGACGGTTTTCGACGCGCTGCCCAAGGCCGGCGGCCTGCTGCGCGTCGGCATCCCCGCCTACCGCCTGCCCGACGAAGTGCTCGACCGGGAAGTCGCCGCGATCGCCGCACTGGGCGTGGATTTTCAACTGAACAAACACGTGGGCCGCGACGTTCCGTTCGCGCAATTGTCGGCCTCTGACGCGGTGTTCGTCGCCACCGGCGTACACGCCAACCGCAAGCTCGACATCCCGGGCGAGGACGCCGCGGGCGTCGTTTCCGGCCTGGGCCTCTTGTCCAAGGTCGCCCTGAGCCAGCCCTTCGAATGCGGCCGGAACGTGATCGTGATCGGCGGCGGAAACAGCGCCGTGGACGCGGCGCGGGTCGCACGGCGGCTGGGCGCGGCAGTCGCGGTTTACTACCGCCGCACCCGCGTCGAGATGCCCGCCTTCGAGGAAGAGGTCAACGACGCCGAACACGAGGGCGTGCGGCTGGAGATGCTGGCCGCGCCGGTGCGGGTCGTCGTCGAAAACGGCCGCGTCGCGGGCGTCGTGCTGCAACGCATGGAGCTGGGCGAACCCGACGAATCCGGCCGCCGGCGCCCGGTGCCGGTGCCCGGCAGCGAATTCACCGCGGCCTGCGACATGCTGGTGACGGCGATCGGCGAGGCCGGCGACTTGGAGTTCCTGCCGGCCGACGTGAAGCGGCAGTGGGGCAAGATCGCCATCGACGAGTTCGGCCTCACCAGCCATCCCGGCGTCTTCGCCGGCGGCGACATCGCCAGCGCCCAGCAGAACGTGGCCCAGGCCCTGGGCGACGGCAAGCGCGCCGCGATCGCCATCGACCGCTACCTGCGCGGCGAAACGGTGGCCGCGATCGGCGGCAACATCCTGATCGGCCAGCGCGGCTGCGTCTCGATGGCCCAGTACACCGGCCAGGGGGCCAGCCACGGCAAGATCATCGGCCAGAAGCACGTCGTGCCCTTCGAGGAAATCAACGTCTGGCACTTCGAAAAGGAACCGCGCGACGTCATGCCGCGGATCGCCGACGAGAAGCGCCTGGCGGGCTTCGCCGAAATCCACCTCGGCCTGACCGACGAGCAGGCCCGGCACGCCGCCGAACGCTGCTTCCACTGCGGCGTCTGCACGATGTGCGACAACTGCTACATGTACTGTCCCGACGTCTCCATCGCCCACAAAACGGACGGCGGTTACGGCTACGACATCAACTTCGACTATTGCAAGGGTTGCGGCATCTGCGTCAAGGAATGTCCCCGCTCGGCAATGGTTCTAGGGGAGGAGTAAGCCATGAAAAAAGTGCTCATGGGAAACCATGCGGCGTCCTGGGCGGTGATGCTGGCGCGCGTCAAGGTGATTTCCGCCTATCCGATCACCCCGCAGACCCACATCGTGGAAGAGTTGTCCGAGATGTGCGCCGACGGCCGGCTCGACGCCAAGTTCCTCAAGGTAGAATCCGAGCACTCGGCGATGGCCAGCGTGGTCGCGGCCTCGTCGACCGGTGTGCGCACCTTCACCGCCTCGTCGTCCAACGGCCTGCTCCTGATGCACGAAATGCTGCATTGGGCGGGCGGCGCGCGGCTGCCGATCGTCATGGTCAACGTCAACCGCGCCGTGGCCCCGGGCTGGAACATCTGGGCCGATCAAACCGATTCGCTGGCGCAACGCGACACCGGCTGGATCCAGATCTACGTCGAGGACAACCAGGAAGTGCTCGACACCGTGCTGCAAGGCTACCGCCTCGCCGAGCAGGTGAAGCTGCCGGTCATGGTGTGCTACGACGCGTTCTTCCTGTCGCACACCTACGAGCCGGTCGACATCCCCGACATCGAAAAAGTCGACGCCTTCCTGCCGCCTTACGAACCGGAGTTCTACCTCAACCCGAAAGATCCGCACGCCTTCAACGGCCTGGTGCAGCCCGACGTATTTCTGGAAATGCGCTCGAAGATCCAGGCCGCGATGGACCAGGCGATCGAACTGGCCCCCACGGTGGGCGATGAGTTCGCCGCGCACTTCGGCCGCCGCTACGACCTGGTGGAGGCGATCGACTGCGACGACGCCGAAACCGTGCTGATCACCACCGGCACCACGACCAGCCCGGCCCGTGTGCTGATCAAGAAGTTGCGTGCCGAAGGCAAACGTGTCGGCGTGCTGAAGCTGCGTTATTTCCGGCCGTTCCCGACCGCCGAAATTCGCCGCGTTCTACTCGGCAAGAAACGGGCGATCGTCATCGACCGCAACATCAGTTTCGGTAAGGGCGGCATCTGGGCCGACGAACTGCGCGGCGCGCTGGCCGGTCAGACCAAGGCGCCCCAGGTCTTCGGTTACGTCATGGGCCTGGGCGGCCGCGACATCACGCCCGACCAACTCGCCGAGGTGGTCGCCGAAGCCGAAAAAATGAAAAAGGCCGACCGCCTGATCTACTGGAAAGGGTTGAAGCCATGAGAGAGAACTATCCCCGCGAAGAGCTGATGATGAGCGGTCACTTGGCTTGTCAGGGTTGCGGCGGTTCGGCCGCGATGCGCCACGTCCTCAAGGCGATGGGCCCCGATACGATCGTCGTGCAGCCGGCCTGCTGCTGGACGATCATCGCCGGCATGTTTCCCTACAACGCGCTGAAGGTGCCCGTTTTGCACACCGCGTTCGAAACCAGCGGCGCGGCGCTCTCGGGCATCAAGGCCGCGCTGGACATGAAGGGCGACACCAAGACCCAGGTGATGGCCTTCGCCGGCGACGGCGGCACCTTCGACATCGGCCTGCAGGCCCTGTCGGGCGCGGCCGAGCGCAACGAGGACGTTATCTATTTCTGCTACGACAACGAGGCCTACATGAACACCGGCGTCCAGCGGTCCGGCGCCACGCCCGACAAGGCCTGGACGACCACCACGCCGGCCAATTCGCCCAAGCAGGGGCCGAAGAAGGACATGGTCCAGATTCTCGCCGGGCATAAAGCGCCGTACGTAGCCACCGCCAACGTGGCTTTTCCGGAAGACCTGATCGCCAAGGTGAAGAAGGCGAAGGAAATCCGCGGCACCAAGTTCATCCACATTCTGTCGCCGTGCCCGCCGGGTTGGAAAACCTCGAGCGAGCAGACGATCGAGATCGCCCGTCTGGCCACCTACACCAAGGTGTTTCCGGTGTACGAGGTCTTCCACGGCGAGGAATACCGCATCAACATCGAACCGCGCGATATTCCGGTGTTCGAGTACTTGAAGCTGCAAGGCCGCTTTCGCCACCTGACCAAGGAAGACGTGGAAGCGATCCAGCGCCGCGTCGATTACGACTACAAGGTGCTGCTGCGCAAGGCGCAACAGGAAAAGCTCGACTGAGATTCGCGACTCCTGATTCATCGCCGAGGCCGGCGGCCGTCCGCCGGCCTTGCGTTTATCGACCGAAGCGATTGTCATTAACCGTCGTTCCGTGCGGAAGCCGGAGGCCGAAGTTGAGCGGCCGGAATGATTGCCGTGATTGCCGATTGTCCCGGAGGTAACGCCCGATGACCGAAGCCGCGGTTCGCTCGCTGCAAATCTTGCGTTCGCCGGATCATTTTCAATGGTATGTCGTGGCGCTGCTCGCCGGGGTGATCTACGCCTACGCCACCGAGGTTGAAAAAAGGAACTGGCACGCGGTCGTGGCCGGGCTGACGTTCTGGATCAACGAGTTTCTGTACGAAATTCTTAATTCGCTGCTGCTGTACATCACCGGTTACGCGCCAATGTGGTGTACGCCCGGTGAGACGGCCTACCTGATCA
This sequence comes from Myxococcales bacterium, assembly GCA_012517325.1. Taxonomy (NCBI): domain Bacteria; kingdom Pseudomonadati; phylum Myxococcota; class Myxococcia; order Myxococcales; species Myxococcales bacterium. The sequence continues at coordinate 29,922 of JAAYVF010000023.1, forward strand.
CCACCGGCCTCAATATCGAAATCGCCGCCATGTTTTCGGTGGCCGGCCTCGTGCTGATCAAGCTGCTGCCGGCCGATAAAAAAGTGAAAGTGCTGGGCCTGCCCAACCGGCTGCTGATCCCGGCGCTGCTTGGCCTGTTTTGTGTTTTCGTGGAAGTGCTGCTCAACCAGTGGGGCGCCCTGGTCTGGGAATACTGGTGGTGGAAATGGCCGAACATCTACCTGCTCGTCATCGGCTATTGCGCGCCGTTCTATCTGCTGGCCTGGTTCTACGATCGCTTCTCGCTACGCGCGAAAACCATCGTCTTCGCGATCTGGGCCGCCCTGGCCCTCGGCGGTTGGCTGCTCTTTGCCGTCGCGCTGAAGTGGATTTGAACCCGTGGACTGTCACCGAGCGGCGATTCCTCAATTTGTGCATCGACCATTGGCGTGTTAAAGTGCCTTTTTTGAACCAAAACCACCCTTCCGCATCAGGAGGAAAAGATGGACTGGGGACTGCAAAACCGGATGGCGCGGATCATCGATCCGAAGGACAACCGCTGCGTCATGCTGGCGGTCGATCACGGCTACTTCCAGGGGCCCACGACCGGCCTGGGCGCGCCCAAGCCGCTGTTTAAAACCCTGCTGCCGCACGCCGACGCCCTTATGCTGACGCGCGGCCTGTTGCGCTCCTGCACCGACCCCGGCCAGGCCAAGGACACACCGATCGTCCTGCGCGTCTCGGGCGGCGCGAGCATCCTGAAGGAATTGTCGAACGAGGGCCTGACGGTGGACATGGAAGATGCGATCCGCCTGAACGTGTCGGCCGTGGCGCTGTCGATTTTCATCGGCGGCGAATACGAGCGGCAATCGCTGCTCAGCCTGACCGAAATGGTCAACGCCGGACAGCGGTACGGCATCCCGGTGCTGGCCGTCACGGCGGTCGGCCGCGAGATGGTGCGCGACGCGCGTTACCTGGCGCTGGCCAGCCGCATCGCCGCCGAGCTGGGCGCGAGCATCGTCAAAACCTATTACTGCGACGATTTCGAAAAAATTACTTCAACCTGCCCCGTGCCGGTGGTGATCGCGGGCGGCAAGAAGCTCGAGGCGAAAGAAGCGCTCGAACTGGCTTACAACGCCATTCAACACGGCGCGGTCGGCGTCGACATGGGCCGCAACATCTTCCAGAGCGATTCGCCGTTGGGCATGATCAAGGCTGTGCGCGCCGTGGTGCACAAGAACGCCAAACCGAACGAGGCGTTCGAGATTTACGAATCGTACCGGGCCAAGGGCGCGGCGCGCCCGTAACCGCCGGAGGGACCGACCGTGCGCGTCGCGATGTACTACAGCAACCGGGACGTGCGAATCGAGGAGCAGCCGAAGCCGGTGATCGGCCCCGGCGAAATCCTGCTGCGCGTCCACGCCAGCGGCATCTGCGGCTCGGACGTGATGGAATGGTACCGCCGCGACAAGGTGCCGCTCGTGCTGGGCCACGAGGTGGCGGGCGAGGTGGCCGAGGTCGGTGAGGGCGTGACGGCCTGGCAGGTCGGCGACCGCATCGCGGCCAGCCATCACGTGCCGTGCCACACCTGCCACTATTGCCGCACCGGCCATCCGACGGCTTGCGAAACGCTGCACCGCACCAAGTTTTATCCGGGCGGCTTCGCCGAGTACGTGCGCCTGCCGGCGATCAACGTCGACCGCGGCGTCTACCGCGTTCCCGACGGGCTGTCGTACGTCGAGGCGTCGTTCGCCGAGCCGTTGGCCTGTGTCCTGCGCGGTCAGAACAAGATCGGCATTCCGCCCGGCGCCAGCGTCCTGGTGATCGGCGTCGGCGTCTCCGGCCTGATGCACGTCGAACTGGCGCGCGCCCTGGGCGCCGGCCGAATCTTCGCTACCGACCTCTCGCCCTACCGGCTGGAACAGGCAGCGCGGTTCGGCGCGACGGCTACGTTCACGGCGGCGGAGTACGACGCGGCAAAGCTGCGGGCGCTCAACGACGGCCGGCTGGCCGACCGCGTCATCGTCACGTCCGGCGCGGGCGCGGCGATTCAGCAGGGGCTGGATTCGGCCGAGCGCGGAGCGACGGTGCTGGTCTTCGCGCCGACCGACGAGGGCGTGAAATTCCCGCTCGATATCAACCGCTTTTTCTGGCGGCTCGACCGCACGCTGACGACCACCTACGCCGGCGCGCCGGCTGACCACATCCAGGCGCTGGACCTGATCGCCGCCGGCCGTTTCCGGGCGCGGGACATGGTGACGCACGTGCTGCCGCTGGCGCGGATTCAGGAAGGCTTCGCGCTGGTCGCGCGCGGCGACGCTTCGCTCAAGGTGGTGATCGAACCGCAGGAATAAACGGCTGGCGATATTTTCCAAGCGCTGAGCGGCGCCGAAGAGCCCGCCCTGAGCACAGTCGAAGGGTAGCAGCCGCGATATAAACCTTCACCGTAAGCTGGAAATCACACCAGGAGCGCAAGCGACCTGACTGGTGTAGGAGCGGCTTAGCAGCCGCGATAAAAACCCTCGCCGTCTTTCCGTGCGCCAGCCGGAAACCACATGTCTGCTTGCCTTGGTGCTTCATGCCGTAGGCATGATTGAATC
>JAAYVF010000024.1 GCA_012517325.1 Myxococcales bacterium
CGGGTTCATCAGCACGATCAAGCTCCGCTGCCGCTCGTCCATTCCGCGCATCGCCTTACTCCCGTCGAGGTTTTGGCGCTTGGACAACGAAGCCGATGCCGAGGTTTAATGAGAAGGCGGGTTTTTCAACAAACTGCTAGGAATCGCTTTCCGCCGCGTCGTCGTCGTCGGCCGGATAATCTTTCTTGTCTTTGTTGCTTTCGTCGTCGTCGCGGCTTTTACGGCTGATGAAAACCGGCTTGCCGTCGGGGCCGATGACGCGGGCGCGCTGGTCATCGCCGAACAGATAGAGCGTGCCGTTTTTGCCCCGCGCCAGCAAGGTTTCCTCGCCCAGAAAACCACCGCGCCAGGTCAGCTTACTCAGCGTTTCCAGGCGCTCGCCGTCCGGCGAAAGCCGCACGACCTTTTCATCGCTGACGAAGTAGGCGGTGCCGTCCGCGTCCAGATGGATGCGGGTCAGGTTGTTGCATTCGGGGATTTCGCGGTAGTAGACCTTGCGGCCGTCGCGCTGGAAACGGGCCAGGCGCGTATAGCTGACGAACACGTACGAACCGTCGCCGGCCAGGTAAATCTGCACGTCCATGTCGTAGAGGCGGTCCGGCTTGTTGCCGACCTCGCTGAAGGCCACCGCCACGGTGCCCAGCGATTGCTTGAAAAAGCGCACCAGGAAATTGGGGCGCTTCGCTTTGCCGGTACCCCATACCGCCAGTTCCTCGCCCTCCGGCGAACAGCGGACCGGGCCGTTGAGAATGTTCGGATACTCGATGTCGTCGACGCCGTAATAGGCCAGCAGCGAGCCGTCGCGGTCCTGAATCACAGACTTCCACCGCTTCGGCGTCAGGCGCGGCGACGACTTCTGCCGGTCTTTCGAAAAGCTGATTTTATCTGCGAGGCGGCCGTCGCGGCGGGACAAGACGTGAATGGTGTTGCGGCCGTTCTGGTGCAGCCACAACCGGTCATCCGCCGCCAGCGCCAGCCGCGCCCGCACACTGTCGTCGTTTTCGAACGGCACCGGAACGTCGCGCTGCACCCACCGCACGGTCAGGTCCGGCGCGAGCGAGGCCACGACGGTCGTCTCGCTACCCTCGAGCGTGCAGACCAGATAGAGGAAATCGTTCTCGTCGATGAGCAAATCCCCAAGATCGTCCCACTCCAGCGCCAGGCCGGCCGCGTCGAAAATCCGGTCGGCCTTTTCGTTGTACACGAGGTACCAACGGCTCGCCGGCTGCGTCGAGTGCAGTTTTTTCCATACTTCATCGGGAATGATCGTCGTGGTGCCGCAATGCTCGCAGGTGATGTCGCGCTCCTGGCCGTCGACCGCGAACGGCGCGCCGCAGTTGTAGCAATGCAGCGTGACCGGAGTCGCGCCGCTCGCCGCGGGCGGTGTGGCCGTCGTGGCCGGCGCGGCGGCCGCTCCCGGCAGCAGGTTGAAATCCTCGCCGACGAGGCAAACGACGTTGCCCAGAAAATCGGCGTAATCCGCGGGCACCCGGCGAACCGAGATCCGCCCGGTCCCGCCGTCGACGGCGATGAAACCCTGGCCGGCGGCGGCCAGCACCGCTTTCAGGTCGAGCGGCTTTTTCGTCTGCGGCACGCGCGGCTGCTGGCGGCCGTAGCGGACGGCGAACTGCCGCGAGCCGAGGATCATCGTCGAGTCCGAGCCTTCATCGGGTTTCAGCCCGGGCACTTCCTCGAACATGTCCTCCAGCAGCGAGTTCCACAGCTCCGGCGAAAATTCGTTGGCCACGTTGCAGCGATGGCAGACGATTCGGGGCACCAGGGCATTGACCGCCAACTGCTCGCCGCAGTTCGTGCAGTCGGTCTTGATCTCCAGCGCGATACCGATCATGGCCGCGTCCTCGCCAAAAATGGGTTGGGGAATCTTCGGCGATCACGGTATCATTTTACATCGGCGCCCTCCAGTTGCCTTTGATCGCGCAACCGGCGTCTCCCGATCGGTAGGGTTAAAACCCGAGTCCCGTGAAGACCAGGGGCGCGCCGAAGTAGGGTTCGTCGCGGACTTCCTTCTTGAAGCTTTCCGGCTTGTTGCCGCCGTAAACGCCGAAACCCAGGGCCCATTGCGGGGTGATGTAGAGCGAAATCTTTTCGCTCAGTTTGATGTCGAAGCGATAGCCGATGCGCCCTTCGTTCCAAAGCTCGAAGCCGGAGTAGTATTTCTTTTCGTGCTTTTCGTAATACCAGTCGTAAGCCGGCCACAACTGGTATTCGGCGTGCAACCCCTTCCACAGATAGTGGCGCAGGCCGACGATCACGCCGGGGGCATGGGTCGCGCCGTCGTCGAACTGAATGTTCATATACGACAAGCCGAGCATCAGATCGTTTTGCGGCGCAAACTGGTAGGAATACTGCACGACGTAAATGCGCATGAGCGGTGACATCGGGCTGGCCTCGATCGCGTGTTTTCGTTCGGCGGCGGGCGGATTCGGCGCCGGGTCGGTCCCGTTTTCGGCGGGTGTCGTCTGGGCCACGGCGGGAACGACCGCCAAAAAAAGTGAAACAAAAAGTAAGCCGATCAAGCAAGCCGCCGTTTGGAGAATCGTTTTCATTGACGTTTCGTTCCTTTTTTCGATGACGTGGTTTCGGCGCACAACAGTTGAAAGACAAGTTCCGCGTCGGCGATGATCTTTTCCCGCAGTTCAGGGCCGACGCCCTGAATGTAACGGCCGGCCACCAACCGCGAGAGCACTCCGTGCAGATAGCCGTGCACGATATCGGCCGCCCGGGCGATGGCCGTCGCGGGTACCGCCGCCGGCGCGATGGCCGCCAGATGACGGGCGAAATCGGCGGCCGGCTGGGCCAGCTTGGGCACCAAGTTTTCCCGCGGCGCTCCCGGCAACGGTTCCATCCAAATGAAGCGATACCAGCCGGGATGGGCTTGCGCGAAATCAATCTGACTGCCGATGAAAACCCGGAAGGCGTCGCGCTTCCGCCGGGTTTTCGCCATTTCCATTTCCGTGTGGTTCACCAGTCGCTCCACCGCCTCGACCAAGGTGTGCCAAAGCAAATCGGGATAGCTGTCGAAGTAGTTGTAAATGTTGGTGTGCGCGCAGCCGAGCGCGCGCGAGATCTTGCGCAGATCGACGCCCGTCAGGCCGTGATTTTCGTCGATCAGCTCGAGTGTGACCTCGAGGATTCGCCGGGCCATCGGTTTTTCGCTCATCTCGCCCTCCTTGCGCCGCCGGGACCAACGCGGCACCGTTCATTACCACTGGTAATTACCATTGGTAATTTGCGGTGTCAAGATTTTTTTTGCCCGAGATTTTTTTGTAAGGACGCGCCGCCGCGAGGTCAGATCAACTTTTGCACTTCATCCGGCAGAGCAAAGGTGCCGTCTTGGCGGTAGGGGAATTCGACGACTTGCCGGATCGCGTCGCGGTTGACCGGCCCATAAACGTGCGGAAACAGCGAGCCGACGCCCGGATCGTGGCCGCGGCCGGTCGGGTCTTCGTATTTCAACTCGGTGTTCAATCGTTTCTCGTCGATGATCAAGAGCAGCAGATCGTTTTGTCCGCGGAAAAAGAGGTTGGCGGTATCGACGACCTGCTTCACGGTCGAGCAGTGGATGAACCCGTCGCTTTGCAGGGAGGCGGCGCGATATTCGCTTTCCCCGGCGGCGGCTTGCCATTCCTGGCGGGTAGTGATGTGGACAATCATTCGACAATCTCCGGCGACGGCGCGCGCTTTCGCTGGCGGACTCGACTTCCGCGAATATTGATTCTATTTTCGTTTTCTCACGATTCAGGGAGCTTCCTTGCCGAAGAATGATACCACGTTTCGCACCGTCCGCCTGTCGCCCCAGCGCCTGGCCATCGTGGATTCGCTGCGCGCCGCGCGGCGCAAACCGGCGATTCATTTTCTCGGCGCGATCGACGTGACCCATGCCCGGCAAGCCCTGCGCGATTACGAAGCGCGAACCGGGCAGCGCCGCTCCTTCACCGCCTTGCTGATTCATTGCCTGGCGCGGACGATCGACGAAGACAAAACGATCCAGGCGTACCGGCAGGGCAACCACCTGGTGATTTTCGACGATGTCGACGTGTGCGTGCTGGTCGAGCACGAGGTCGGCGCGGATCGGATCGCGGCGCCCCATGTCTTGCGCGCGGCCAACCGCAAATCACCGGCGCAGCTTCACGAGGAAATCCGCGCGGCGCAAAAGAGCGGCGCGGCGGCGGCCGAATCGTGGCGTTATATCCGTTTTTATCCCTGGTTCCCGGGATTCGTGCGGCGGCTGTTCTGGCGTTTTCTGTATTCCCGCCCCGCCCTGATGAAAAAGACCGCGGGCACGGTTTGCGTCACGGCGCCGGGATTGTTCGGTTCCGGCGGCGATTGGGGCCTGCCCGTTTCCGGCTATACCCTGACGGTGACCGTCGGCGGCATCGCCGGCAAAGAGGAAATCATCGACGGGCAACGCGTACGGCGGGAAGAACTCTCGCTGACGATCAGCGTGGATCACGAGATCGTGGACGGCGCCATGCTGGCCCGGTTTGCGGAGCGTTTCCGCCGGCGGATCGAGCGCCTCACCCCGGACCTCGAATCCGTTTAATCGCCATCTGCAAAGGAATGAATCATGGCTTACGTCGGAGTCGGGTATTATCGCAAAACAACCGCACCGGATGCGCTCGAAGCGACCTGGACCACCGCCTTGCTTTTCGACAAAGGGCTGGGAACGGGCATGGTCAAAGGCGCCTTCAGCAACGGTTATTGCGGCAATCACGTCGTCACCTATTTTCTTCCGGACGGTAGCAACGCCGGCACCTTCGATCTGCTGATCGAAAGGAGCGGCGCGGCCTATCGCCTTTCGTGGCGCACGGAAGGCCGCGTCGTCTTCACCGGACTGGGCGTCGAAACGACTGACGGACTAGCGATCGGCTTTACGAAAGTCGAGTGACCCGATCGGCGGAAAGTCTCCGGATAAGCGCTGCCGACGGTTCATTTTTTTCTCCGGCTTCCGCAATAATTCTTGCCCGCGAGAATCAAGCGGCGTATCAATGGTTCCAACATTCGCTCTTTCCGAGCTTTCGGCGAACCACGGCATCTCAACCGGCCGCTTACGGGGGGAGGGTCGATCATGCACAATTTTTATTTGTTCGCGCTTGTCCTTTTTTCATTGGCGGCGCTTACCGCCTGCTTTTCGTTCGATGACGACGATGACAACGACTCCGCCGACGACGACACGGGTAGCGGCGGCGACGACGACGACGATTCCGGGGCCGACGACGATGACGACGACGGTCCGGGTTGGCATGTGGTGAACGGCGTGACCGAAGACGATCTTCACGGTTTGTGGGGATCTTCGGAAACCGACATCTTCGCGGTCGGTTACGCGGGCACGATCCTGCATTTCGACGGGGCGGAATGGTCGGTAATGAAAACCGACGAAAACACCACGCTCTGGGCCGTGTGGGGCCTCTCGGCCGGCAATGTCTACGCGGTCGGCGGCGACAATGCGACCGACGCTCCGGTGGTCGAGCATTACGACGGTTCCACCTGGGCGGCCGTGGATACCGGCCTGGCCACCCCGGCGCCGTTGGATGGCGTCTGGGGCTCGTCGGCGACGGATATTTACGCCTCGAGCAACGGCGGCAACAGCGGCACCGGCGGCGGACTTTACCATTTTGACGGCGCTGCGTGGTCGCAAATGACCACCCTGCCCGACAACCCGAACACGCAATCCGTCTGGGGCCTCTCGGCCTCGGCGGTATTCGTCGGCGGCGCCGGTTCGAACGGGTCCGGCATCTGGTACTTCGACGGCACGACGTGGACCAATCCCTTCAACGGGTTGGCCGAATACATCAATGGAATCTGGGCCTCCTCGGAAACGGATATTTTCGGAGTCGGCGGCGGCGGTCAGGCGATTCATTACGACGGCGTTTCCTGGACCTCGATGTTCACCGACATGTCCGGCGGCCTGTGCGGGATTTGGGGCACCGGGCCCCAGAATGTATACGCCGTCGGGTCAAGCCCATTTGTTTTGCACTATGACGGCGAATCGTGGACGCCGGCGGACGACCCGGAACACGGCCTCGACTCGAACCTGTGGGCCGTGTGGGGCACGTCGGCCAATAACATCTACGCCGTCGGCGACGGCGGCACGATTTTGCACTTCACGGGCGAATAATCGAGCAATGATTGTCTTGTCGCGCCGAGAAGAATATCACGCGCGGGAGAAAAACGGTGCCCAACGATACGAAAAAAATATTTCACCGCTGCGGGACCTGTTCGCGCACCTTTCATTTCCTGTTGAACCGCGAATTCGGCCATCCAGCGGACGCCGAGGAACGCGCGGCGGATCCGTTGGCCGGCGGGCTCATGCGAACCGGTCACCAATGCGGCATGTTATGGGGCGCGTCGTTGGCCGTCGGCGCCGAAGCCTCCCGCCGCTACCGCGATCCGGACCAGGCCGCGGCGGTCGCCATTGCGACGACTCGCGGCTTGATGGAATCCTTCGCCGGGAGCGCGAAAAGCGTCGATTGCCGGGAGATCACCGGTTGCGATCTGACCAGCAAATCCGGTCTGGCCAAGCTTTTGCTGAAAACCGTCCTCGGGCTTTTCTATTACAGTCCCTGTTTCAACCTGGCGGAAAAATGGACGCCGGAGGCGTTTCGCACGGCAAAGGAAGGCCTAACTCTCGTCCCAACCGAATCGCCGCAACCGCCGCTGAGTTGCGCCTCCCTGCTGGCCAAAAAAATGGGCGCCGGCGACGCGGAAGCGGCAATGGTCGCCGGCTTCGCCGGTGGTCTTGGCTTGAGCGGCAACGCCTGCGGCGCGCTCGGCGCGGCGATCTGGTTGCGCGCCCTCGCCGCCTGCCGGAATGATACCGGGAAACCGTCCGCCGACCGCAACCAGGGAGAAGTGCAACAGATTTTGCGCGACTTCGATCAGGCGACCGCTGGAGAGATACTTTGCGCGAAAATTTCCGGCCGGCGGTTTGCGACAATCGACGAGCACGGTGAATTCATCAGAAATGGCGGTTGCGGCACGTTGATCGACCTTTTGGCGCACTCCTAGCCGTTTCCCACTCGATTGACTCTTTGCAAATAAAATTAGTCTTTCGTATTCTGATCACCGGTCCATCGTGATTTTCCACAACTGTCGCGAAAACGCGTTTGCAAACAATTCGACTTACCGGCTCACACCATGCCGAGGAACCCGATTGATGAAACAGCTTCTGTCTGCGGCGATGAATGAGGGCACCATGCGGATACGACCGATTCGTATGCCAATCTTGTTTATCTTGGCGCTCGTTTTTCTGTTTGCCGGATGCGTTTCCGACAATGATGACGATACGACCGCGAATGAAGCGGATGACGATTCGGCCGCCCCGCCCGACGATGATGATGACAACGATGACAACAACGACAATGATGCGGCCGATGACGACACCACTCCGGCTGACGACGACACGACACCCGCCGATGACGATACGATCGATGACGACGAGACTTCGGAAAATGCCATTGCCGTCGGCGGTTCCGAGAATTACGGGCCCGTTGCCTGGATCAGAGGGCCGAAAGGCTGGTCGGCGCTGACTTTCCCAGGTGTTCCTACTCTTTACCCTCTGAACGACGTTTCAGCTTTTAATGACGCCGGCGCGTTTCTGGTCGGGGGATACGGCCAAACCGCCGGCGTTTACGAGTACAAGGACGGAACGCTCATCGACCGGAGTTTCGCGTGTTATTCCTGTTGGCAATTCGGCGTCAGCGCGCTGAACGCCACGCGGGCCGCCAGCGCCGGTTGCTATGCCAACATGGGGTTCACGACTAGCCGCATCTGGATCGATGACGGAGTGCAATTCACCGCTGCGGCCGTGGCCGAGCCCAATGCCAACGGCATGTGCGTCGCCCGCGACATCTCCTGGATCAACCAAGACGAGGCCGTGGCCGTTGGGCGTGATTACTACACTAATTTGGGCATTCTTTGGAGCGGCAATGAACAGGGTTTTGCCATCGAGGAACCACCCGCGGTCGCTGGTTCATGGCAACTGACGGCCGTGGCCGCCTGCCCCGGTGACGAGGTTTATGCGGTCGGAACCCACGGCGCCGTTGCGCAAGGGCTCGTTTTACGGCGCACCGCCAAGGGGTGGAGCAAGGAAACATTACCGGCGATCAGCCTGCATTGGGATTTACGTGGAATCGGATGCTCGGACGATTCCGTCTTTGCCGTCGGTTATGATTGGATCAATGGGCGCGGCTTGCTTTTGAAAAAAACGGCGGCATGGACTTCGGAAACGCTACCCCTCGCCGACGGCGGTTGGGGCCTGGACGCCATCGCGACGGACTCCAACGGCGGCGGTTACCTTGTCGGCTACGACCATTTCGCGTCGCGCGCGGTGATTTTCCGTGGATCCGCCGGCGAATGGCAACCGGAGGATCCGCCGGCCGCGGAAGAAAATCAGCCGCTGCTGGGGGTGGCGATTCTCGATTGATTTCACCTGGCGACGAAGCGGATGATGGGGGCGCAACCTTCTTCACCGAAAGGAGACCGAAATGGACGGAAAGCGGATGTTGTGGATCATGGCCGTGATCGTGCTGCTGGGCTTTCTCGTGTCGGTGGCGGCCTACGCGGCGACGGCGACGACCTACACCAAGGGCCAGAAAGTGCAAGTCCTCTGGAAGGGCACCTGGTATGCCTCGACGATCCTGGAAGTCGGGGCCGACGCCAACGCGGGCAAATACAAAATCCATTACGACGGCTGGGGTAACGAGTGGGACGAATGGGTTACGCCGGACCGGATCAAGCCCGCGAAATAAGGCGCCGCTAAAAAGTTCGACGCTACTCGACGATCTCCCGGATCAGATTTTCGGGGTCGTCGGTCAGTTTCAGTGCGCCGCGTTCCACCACGTAAGGGTCGGTGTCGTCCCAATTCTTCTCGATGAACGGATTCGCGAAGCGGCCGTAATCCGCTTGCGAAATCGTGGCGCCGCGCACGATAAAGTCGCCGTCCCAGGAATAGACTAACCGGCCCTGCCCCGGCGATTCGTAAAGCACCTGCTGCGTTGCCGGTTCGATTTCCACCCGCGCCGCCGCCACCAACTGCTGGAAGGTGTCGAAATCGCCGTACAAGGTCGCGTCGCCGACCTCGCAAATCCAGACGTTCTCGGCTCCGTCGGCCACCAATTCCTTGCCGGCCCATTCCCCTTCGGTCCGCCATTCCGTCGGATTGTACGAATACAGCGCCGCGTACCCGTCGCCGTAGCGGACGAAGGTCCAATCGTCCTGTTGCACGACTTCATCGAACGCCTCGGTGGGAATGAAAGCGTGCGTGTAGTTGGGCAGCAGCAGGTCGACGATCGGCTGAACGAGCGCCAGATCCAGTTCGGGTTTGCGATAAAGAATGATCGCGGCGGTGCGGTACTGCGCCACGCGCGGATGCCAGCCGCCGGTCCAGTCCCCGGCGAATTCGTTCTCGACGAAACCGCCCGGATAGGTAGTGAAGAGCAGCGCCTCCCAACCGAGAGTCGCCTGCCAGACGTGCGTCTGCGCGCCGAGCATCCCTTTCCAGTAATCCTGCGCCGAGGCCAGCATCACCTCGGGCGTCCGGTAAACGTAGGTATTCGCCTGTTGGATGGAATTGCCGCAGGCCAGCGGGAACAAACCCCACATCAGGTCGTCGAGGATGCCCAGGTCGTTGAGCGGTTTGACGAGCGCGAAGGCCGCGAAGGGGCTCGGCGCGGCCAGCAGACCCCATTCCTCGAACATCGCGAACGTCGTCTCGATCGCTTCCGGGGCGACGAAGCCGTTCATCGACCACCAGTACAACACGTCGTCGTAATTGTCGTAGCCGATGCCGTGCGCGGGACCGTCGGCGACGTTGAGCGAGATCTTTTCCTTGGAAACCAACCCGCGCGGTCGGGCGGAACCGACGGCCTCGACCACGGCCGGCAGTCGATACAGATCGGAATCGGCCAGGGCGACCGCGGACATGGAATCGTTGTCACCGTAAGTATCGCCCTTGCCGAACATCAGCCAGATCGTGGTTTTGGTGTCCTCGGTTTCGAGCCTCTGCTTGTCCTTCATGTAGGTCCGGCCGTGCGCGACGCCGAAAACGCCCTCGTGATTGTTCAGCGCCATGTCCAGCAGCATTACGTCCAAAGCCATGCGGGCGCGCAACTGGATATCCTCGTCGTTGCCGAAGTCGCTGAGGTTCGCCAGCGCGGGGATGTCCTCGTTGTAATAGACGTCCGAGTGAAACTCCGTGAAGCCGAACCGGAGGCGGAACTCCAGCCAACGGTCGATATAGAAGCGCGCCTTCGCGCGCAATTGGGCGCCGGTCATCCCCGAGTTGGTGAAAATCGCGTCGGGAAAAAGATCGCCCATGACGAAGGCGGCGGAGTTGAAGAGGATGTGATGGTTTTCCGTCTGGTAGTTCATCGCGTCGTTGCCCGGTTCGTCGACCCAGTAGGAAAAATTCAAGAGCGACGCGACGATGGTGTCGTATTGCGCCGGGGACAGATTGGGATCGTCGCCGTATTTGGCCAAAATGCGGACCAGCGAAGCGACGCCGAAATCGGCGCAATCCTCCCGGGCATCGACGCGGGACAAGGCCGCCGCGATGGCGGCGTCGGAAACCGCGCCGGCCCCGGTTGCCAGAACGCAAACCTGGGCGTTGATGCTGCCGCTCCCGAGGCCCTCGGCGGCGCAATCATCCAGCAGCGTGGCGATCCGCCCGTCGAGGCCGGAGACGAACGGCGTGGAATCGTCGGTGAACGAACCATCGTCCAGCGGTTCCGGGCCGGTGTCGTTGTCGTTATCGTCGTTGTCATTGTCGTCGTTGTTATCGTTATCGTCGTCGTTGTCGTCATCATCGTCGTCCGTCGACGCGTCGTCATCGGCGGCATCGTCATCGGTCGGGCCGGCGCCGGAATCATCATCGTCGTCGTTCGAGTCGCAGCCCCAAAGAGCGCTGCCGATCAAGCCGCAAGCCAGCAACAACAGGCAAAGCCGAAACGCGAAAGTCTGCATGTTTCTTTCCCTTCCCCGGAAAAACCGAATCGTCCGCATCTTCATCGGATTGAGCGGAAAACACAATGCGATTTTGGCGCCGTGACGAGAGAATGGACGGCGCGAATGATTCTCAGCCGGCGCCACGCGCCTCTACCCAATAGAGCTGGGTTTTGGTTTAATTCAGCGCAGTAAAAGAAGAGCCGCAAAAATCATCGATCACGAGGTGAACCATGCGCGCGATCGCGATCAACGGCAGTCCCCGCAAAAACTGGAACACGGCCACCCTGCTCGAAAACGCGCTGGCGGGCGCGGCCGCCCAGGGCGCCGAAACCAAACTGGTCTATTTGTACGACTTGCATTACCAAGGCTGCACCAGTTGCTTTGCCTGCAAACTGCGCACCGGAAAAAGCTACGGCCGTTGCGCCCTGAACGACGACCTGGCTCCCATTCTGCGACAGATCGAGGAGGCCGATATCCTGCTTCTGGGCTCGCCGATCTATTTCGGCGCGGTGACGGGTGAAATGCGCTCGTTCCTGGAACGATTGTTGTTCCAGTACATGCTGTACGACAAAAATTATTCGCTTCTCCGCAAAAAGGCGATTCCGGTCGGCATCATCTACACCATGAACACCACCCAGGCCGGAGCGGAAGCGCGAAATTACCCGATTACCCTGGGGGCGATGGAAGCGGCGATCAAGCGGATCCTGAGTGACGAGGACGTCGCCACGCTGTACGTCACCGACACGTATCAATTCGACGATTACGAAAAATATGAGGTCACCGCGTTCAGCGGCGCCCATAAAGCCAAGCGCCGGGCCGAGGTCTTTCCGGAAGACTGCCGCAAGGCCTACGCCCTGGGCGCCGAGTTGATCGCGCGTTTCGTCTGAACCCGTTTTATCGAAAGGCATCGCGATGCGATTCGTTTGTCCGCTCCTGGTCGTCGAGGATCTGGAAAGGTCGCGCGATTTTTATTGCAACGTGCTGAAGCAAACCGTGATCGCCGACTACGGTGAGAATATCGTTTTCCGAGGCGATTTCTCGCTCCATCAACGCGCTCATTTCGAGGGATTGTTGGGAAATGGCCGCGCGGTGCGATTCGGCGACGACAGTTTCGAATTGTATTTCGAAACCGACGACCTGGATGAAATTCGCGACCGCCTGCAAAAAAACGGCGTCGTTTTTGTGCACGATTTGCGGGAACAGCCCTGGCGTCAGCGGGTCATGCGCATCGCGGACCCCGACGGACACCTCATCGAAATCGGCGAACCGATGCCGGCGGTCGTCCGGCGGCTGGCGCAAAGCGGCATGACGATCGCCGCGATCGCGGCGGCGACTTCCCTGCCCGAGCGGATCGTGTTGCGCGAGTTGGCGCTCCGGTGAGCGCGGTCATTCCCGGCGCAACACCTGCGTCGAACAATGCGCGGCCCCGTAACCGCCGGTCAGGTTGTGAAAGTCCATCCAGGTGGCGTCGGCACCGGCATTTTTCAACGTCGTCTTGTAAGGCGCGCCGACGCCGTCGATTGCCAGAATCCGATTGGCGCGAATCGTCAGAAAATTAACGCCGTAG
Source organism: Myxococcales bacterium (assembly GCA_012517325.1). Lineage (NCBI taxonomy): Bacteria > Pseudomonadati > Myxococcota > Myxococcia > Myxococcales > Myxococcales bacterium. The sequence goes on from JAAYVF010000024.1 coordinate 12,533, forward strand.
CGAAGCTGATCCTCCGAGCTCACCGGAATGAGCGTGAAGCCGAGATTTTCCTTCAGGTATTTCACGAAATCGACGTCCGCCGCGATTTTCTGGTAGGCGTTGCCCGCCAATTGATAGACGTCGACCACGGATTGACGTTCGGCCGGTTTGCCGTTTTGCCCGATTCGCTTTTCTTCGATGACCGCCAAACGCGGGCCGATGAGGTTGAAGTAAGTGTCCAGGTGCATCTCGTCCTGATTTTTCCAACTATCCTTGACCACCACGACGCGCGGCACGCCGAAAACCTTGTTTTCCAAAAGTTGCGCGATCGCCGCCGCGTTGGTCCGCAGGCCCTGCCCGATCAGCGCGGTGTCGCCGGCCGGCAGGAAATCGCCGCCCTCGAGGCGGGCTTCGCCGGTCACCTCGAAGATCGGTTGGATGCCGAGCTTATGCAGCGCGAACTTCATGATGCGGGTTTCCACGGCGCGTTGCGGCGAGTTCATCCTGCCGACCACCACGCCGCGAGCGGTGGTGATCATCTGATCGCGGCAGAAATACAGGTTCATCACCGGTGCCAATTCATAGGTCGCCGCGAATCCGGTGTTGATTTCGGTCTGCCGCAACCGAACGGTGGGCTGCAACAGGATGATCTGCACCAGCTCCGCCGGATGCAAAGCCGCCAGAGTCTGTCGCTTGTAGTCGGCCTGTTCTTTTTGCAGCGCGGGCGGCAAGGCGGAAGCGTCGACCGTCAGAAACGTGCCGGCGAACTCCCGCAATTCGTCGAGCGCCGGCCCCGACAGCGGGTTGCCCGCCTGGTCGACGGTTCCGTCCAGCAGCGTGCCGACCACGGTGTGAACGGTGGCGCCTTCTTTTTCCAGCAGCTTGATGTAATTCCGGTGTTCGCGCGCCGCGTCCCGCAGCGAAAAGGCGCGTTCGAACAGGGCCGCGGCCGGATGCACCACGCCCAGTAACAATTCTTCGCCGGGCGTATGCACGAGAATTTCCTTGGCGGGCAGCCACTCGGCGCGGCTGCCGACGACGGGAACTTTCGCCGGGCCGGTGTTTTGCGCCGAGGCCAAGGAAACCAGGACCGAAACGACGATCAATAAGCACAATCCGCCGATCCATTGCCGCGGTTCCGGCCGCCGGTATTTCATCGCTTCTGCTCCTGTCGTGAGATTTCCGGATTCGATCTTTCGCTCGGACGCGAATAGAATAGATCAAACGAGGTGGAAAAATGAAGCTCATTCGCGACATTCGACAGGAACTGAAAGCCGGGGCCGACGAGGCGACCCGCCACAGCGCCGAACGCTTTTTCAAGGAAGAAATCAAGGTCTACGGTTGGAAAACCGCCGCCGTCGAAAAACTGGCCAAGGCGACTTTTAAAACCGTCAAGGATCTGCCCAAAGCCGAAATCTTCGCTCTGTGCGAAGAACTATGGCGCTCGGGTTACATGGAGGAAACGTTCATCGCCTGCACCTGGGCCTATGCCGTGCACCGACAATTCGTCCCGGCTGATTTCGCCGTCTTCGAGCGTTGGGTGAACGATTACGTCACGAACTGGGCGGCTTGCGACACATTGTGCAACCACACCGTCGGCGACTTTCTCCAGATGTATCCCCAATACCTCGGCAAGCTCAGGCGTTGGGCGGTCTCGCCCAATCGTTGGATGCGCCGCGCCGCCGCGGTGTCGCTCATCATCCCGGCGAAAAAGGGCCTGTTTCTGAAAGAAATTTTCGGCCTCGCCGACCTCCTGCTGACCGACGACGAGGATCTGGTGCAAAAAGGTTACGGTTGGATGCTTAAAGCCGCGAGTCAGGCGCACCAGCTGGAAGTGTTCCGCTTCGTCATGGACCACAAGGAGGCCATGCCGCGCACCGCTTTGCGCTACGCCATCGAGAAAATGCCGCCGCAATTGAAAACCGAAGCGATGAAAAAATAAGCCTACTGGACGCAGCGCAGGCCGGAGTCAATCCCGCGTTCAGGAATTGATGCCTTTCATCCCCTCGGCCGGAAAACGCTCGCCGGCGGCGGCGCCCGGCGGCAACGCGGCCTCCAGAAAAGCCAGATCCGTGACGGTCAGCGTCAGCGAAAGCGCGCCGACGTTTTCTTCCAGGTATTTGATTCGCTTCGTTCCCGGGATGGGCAGCACATCCGGGCCGCGCGACAACAGCCAAGCCAGGGCAATCTGGCTCGGCGTGGCGTTCTTCGCTTTCGCCAGTTCCTTCACCGCTTCGACCAGCCGCAGATTGGCCTCTAGATTGGCACCCTGGAACCGGGGCGCGCGGCGGCGAAAGTCGTTTTCCGCCAAGGCTGTTTCCTTGCCGAAGGCGCCGGTCAACATGCCGCGCCCCAACGGCGAAAAGGCGACGAAACCGATGCCCAACTCTCGGCAAACGGGCAATACCTCGTTTTCCGGGTCGCGCGTGAACAGCGAATATTCGCTTTGCACTGCCGCGATCGGATGCACCGCATGCGCGCGGCGCAACGTAGCGGCCGAGACCTCGGACAACCCCAAGGCGCGCACCTTGCCCTGGCGCACCAGTTCCGCCATGGCGCCGACGGTGTCCTCGATCGGCACGCCGGGATCGCGCCGGTGGGCGTAGTAAAGGTCGATCACCTCGACGCCCAGCCGCTTCAGGCTGGCCTCGCACGCCTGCGCCACGTAGGCCGGACGGTTGTCGATGCGGCGTTCATACTTGCCGGGTTCGCGCACGATGCCGAATTTGGTGGCCAGCACGACGCGGTTGCGCCGCCCGGCCAGGAAACGCCCCAGCAAGGACTCGTTGTGGCCCGATCCATACATGTCGGCCGTGTCGAAAAACGTGATCCCCAACTCCAGCGCGCGTTCCAGCGTCGTCAGGGATTGCGCGTCGTCGGTGGCGCCGTAAAACTCCGACATTCCCATGCAGCCGAGCCCGAGAGCCGACACCGTCAAGCCGCTACGGCCGATCGTTCGTTGTTCCACGTTTTCCTCCCCCATCCGCCGGCAACGGCATGGCGGTTGGCAAATGATTTTCGCGATTTAATTGAAAGGGCTTGCCGTCAATTGATATTCTAGCCACCCTGGCCGCCCCGGCAATCCGGGCCGCGACGATCGGTCGATTTTCCGGCGGCCTTGACTTTTCTATACCGATCGGTATACTCACCGCATGATTGACGGCTCGACCGGTAATAATCGCTCGTTGCTCGCCGCTTGCGCTTTGCGGCTTTTCGTCGAATACGGCTATGACGGCGTCGGCGTCCAGCAGATCGCGGACGCGGCCGGCGTGACCAAGCCGACCCTTTACCACTACTACGGCAGCAAGGTCGGGTTGCTCGAATCGCTGTTCGACGAACAACTGGCGGAATTGCATGACCGGCTCAAGCGCGCCGCCGACTATCATCACGATCTGCCGCAGACCCTGACCGAAGTGGCGCGCGCCGTGTTTGCATTCGCCAAAACCCATCCCGACCTGTATCGCCTCCATTTGTCGCTGTGGTTCGCGCCGGTGAACAGCGAGGCATACCGGGCGGCGGCCCGCTTTCACGAGCGGCAGTTCGCGGCGCTGGAAAAACTCTTTCGCGCGGCGGCCGCCGATCACGGCAACATGAAAGGCCGGCAGCGCGCCTATGCGGCGACGTTTCTGGGCATGATCAACAATTACGCCGCCCTCGCCCTCAACGGCTACGCCGAGCTCGATGAGGCATTGGCGCGGCAATCGGTGCACCAGTTCATGCACGGCATTTTTTCCTGATCCGGCGCGGCGTGTTTTTTTTACCCAGCGCTATACCGTTCGGTATAGTCAGTGAGGCCGAAGATGGGACATTGGTTCGAAGAGGCGATCTTCTATCACTTGTATCCCCTGGGCGTCTGCGGCGCCCCGGCGCAAAACGACCTGATTGCGCCACCAACGCCGCGTTTGGAAAAACTGCTTCCCTGGTTCGACCAGGCGCGGGACTTGGGGGCGACGGCGCTGTATCTTGGGCCGGTGTTCGAATCGGGATCGCACGGCTACGACACGGTCGATTTTTTTCAGACGGATCGCCGGTTGGGCGATAACGAACTGCTGGCCCACATCGTGGCGGCGGCGCATGCTCGAGGCTTGCGCGTCCTATTCGATGCCGTTTTCGGGCATGTCGGGCGCGATTTTTGGGCGTTTCGCGATCTGCGCGAACACGGCGCCGCTTCGCCCGATCGCGGTTGGTTCCGCAAAATCGATTTCGGCCGGCAAAGTCGTTTCGGCGATCCCTTTTCATACGAATATTGGAACCATTCCCCGGAACTGCCGCGGCTCGATTTATCCGCCGCCGCCGTCCGCGAGCATCTGTTCGCGGCCGTCGACGATTGGCTGGCGCGTTACGACATCGACGGCCTGCGGCTGGATTCGGCCGATTCGCTTGATTTGAATTTTCTCGCCGCCTTGCGCGAACATTGCCTTCGGCGAAAACCCGACTTTTTCCTGTTGGGCGAGGTGATCCACGGCGATTACCGCCGCTGGGCCAATACCCAAACGCTGCATTCGGTGACGAATTACGAGGCTTACAAGGGACTCTGGTCGAGCCATGCGCAGCACAATTTTTTCGAGATCGGTCATTCGCTGGCGCGCCAATTCGGAGAGCATGGACTGTATCGCGACCTGCCGCTTTACAACTTCGCGGACAACCACGACGTCAACCGGTTGGCGAGCGTACTGCGCGAACGGGAGCAGCTTTTTTCCCTCTACGGCCTCTTGTTCACCATGCCGGGGATTCCTTCGCTCTACTACGGCAGCGAATGGGGAATCGCCGGCACGCGCACGGCAACCGATGATCGGCCCTTACGGCCTTGTCTCGACCGCGCGGAAATGAACAACCGCTACCCGTCCGACCTGCCGGACGCCCTCCGGCGGTTCGCCGCGGTGCGGCGCGGTTCGCCGGCGCTTTGCCGCGGGTCCTACCGGCAATTGTCGCTCGCCGCGGAACAATTGGCCTTTCTGCGCCAAGCATTGGAGGAAACGGTCGTCGTCGCCGTGAATGCAGCCTCGACCGAAGCGTCGATTAATTTGCACCTGCCGGGAATCGACAAGGCAAGGCTGACGGATTTACTCAATCCGCCGGAACGCTACGCCGTCACGGGCGGACGGGCCTCGCTCGTCATTCCGCCGCACTGGTTGCGGGTTTTAAGGGTCGAACGAAACTGACAGAACCGGATCGCCTCTGACGGAATCAGCGGACGCAACGGACGTGGAACATACTGATGTAATCGAGATAAACATAGCCTTTGACCACCTGGCCATTCTTGAAATCGATTCCCCAGGCGCCGTCGTAATCCGCATCCTCCGTAGTGGTAGACGACCAAAGCGCATCGCAACCTCCCGATAAACCCGGCGGACCATAACAACCCTTGTTGGGCCCTTGACCATTTTTGCAATGCGAACAAAACGTGTTTTGGCATGACAAAAATGAGCAGGAATCCGTTACTCCGCATTTCCCTTCAGCCAAGGTTCCATTACAGCCACGAACCAACGTGCGCAATTCGGAAATGGCTGGAAAACGCCAATTCCCCCCAGCCAATGACAGCTCCGCACAAAAGGATCTGGCTTCTTCCCAAGTAAGATAATCGTTTGAGGGAATCGTTTGCCAGACAAGGCCGGTATTCGGATCCATCCAGGTGTCATTCAGGCCTTCGATGTCGTCATCACGGTCGCAGGACAGGATCAATCCGAGGGGAAATAACAGCGGCAACAATGTCAGGAGAAAAAAGTGTTTCATCAATGCTCCAAACATCAATGATTGAACAAAATCGCTTGTGCTTACTTAGGGACGAACGCAGCGGACATCCGCGGTACCGTTGCCTACGACATCATTGCGAAATACAGCGGCATTTCCGAAATAAATATACCATGCATCATACCCGACACCCGCGACCGAGGAAGAAGACCACAATCGCTTACAGGGACCGGGTAATTCGGGCGGGCCATAACAGCCATGGTTGGGTCCGTCGTCATTGCCGCAGCCTTTACATGCATCAGTTACACATTCCTCATAATCCAGACATGAATCCGTGACACCGCAGGAACCGCCCGGTTCGGTGGAGACACAACCATGGATCAACGTACGCAATTCCGAAATGGTCGGCAAACGCCAATTACCACCCGGTAATTCCAGATTCGCGCAATAGGTTGCGGCGTCTTCCCAGGTGAGATTTTCATTTCGCGGCCTCACCCGCCAAGTAAGTCCGGTCAACGGATCGGTCCAGGCTGACCCGGTGACATTATCGGAATCATCATCCAGGTCTGTATCGTCATCCATTGTGTCGTCACCGGCATCATGTACGGAATCATCGTCCGACTTGCCCCCGGTGTCATTATTCCCATCACAGTCGCAAGCCGGCAATAACGCCAACAATAAAAAAATCAGCAAAAAATTTTTTTTCACAGCACACCTCCTCTGCAAATAATAACAAAATGCAAAACAAACAACAAGATTTAACTGGGAGAATTATCTCGATTTTGGATTCCACTTCATTTTCATATAGATACTGCCTTGCCGCAACTCATTGAACATCTGCTCAAGACGTTTCTGCCTGGTTTCTTCCCGTTTGGCGCGGGCGATCCAACCGAGATAATCGTTCTGCTGGTATGCAGGGCGCAGACGGTAGGCTTCCATCAACCCTTTTTCGATCAAAGCCCGGCGGACGAAGGCGGGCATCGGATGGCGGGCTCGTTTCAACCGAGCGAATGATCGTTCGCTCATTATCACCTCCTACGGAAATAGTATCAGTCGTTTTCCGCTGAACGCAACGGTCGCGGTTTACTTGCCGTGAAAACCGAAAGCGGATACTGTTTTCCAAAGTTAAATCCAGCCGGAGTCTCCAACCATGAAGCGAATCTTTTTCGCCTTGTTTCTGATCACGGCTTTTTTTCTCGCCTGCGCCGGCGAAGACAACAACGACGATGATTCGGGCGAATCGGATCAATCCGACGACGATAACGACAACGACGATAATAACGACGACAACGACGCCAGCCCTCCGCTGGCCTATGCGTTTCCCGCCGGGTTCCTCTGGGGAAGCGCCTCGTCCGCCTACCAAACCGAAGGCGGCAACGCTCATTCCGATTATACGCAGTGGTTGCTGAAGCGATACGGCGAGGACCGCTGCGGCATGGCCGATAATTCCTACAATCTGTACGAAACCGACGCCGACCTGGCCGCTCAATTGGGCTCCCAGATGTACCGGTTGGGCATCGAATGGGCGCGGATCGAACCGGCGCGCGATCAGATCGACCAGGACGAAATCGCGCACTACCGCCTCGTGTTGCAAGCGCTCGTCGAGCGCGGCATCCGGCCCATGGTCACCCTGCACCATTTCACCAATCCGCAGTGGATTCAGGATCAGGGCGCCTGGCTCAATCCCGACACGGTCGAGCAATTCGTTGAATTCGCGGCGTTGATGGCCTCCGAATTCGGCGATCTGGTCGACTACTGGCTCACCATCAACGAACCGATGATTTACACGACCGGAACCTATCTGATCTGGGTCTACCCTGGCGGCACTTTAAACAACATGAATAAAACCATGCAGGCCACGGTGCACATGATTCAGGCTCACGCCCGAGCCTACCGCGCCATCAACGAGGCTGACCTCGGCGACGCGGACGGCGACGGGGAAGCGGCGCTGGTTTCACTGGCCCAGGTTTTGTTTCCCACTTCGCCGCTGCGGCCGGACAACGCAAACGATATCGAATCGGCGCGCATGTACGACTACCTGATGAATCGGTTGTTCTTGTGCGCGGTGGTTTTCGGAATGCTCGACGCAAACGGCGACGGCGACACCGACGACGCGACGACCGACCCGGCTGAAGGCTATCACGCTGAACTGGCCGGCACACTCGATTTCCTGGGATTCAATTATTACAACCCGGTTCAGGTGCTGCATTTCCCGTTCGTCTTCGGCACCGTCCAGGGAGTTCCCTGCTTTCCGCAAGCGGATTTCATCTGCCATCCCGGCGGCCGCGAACCGTACGTGCAAGGCGACAACGGCAACCCCATCGTGCCTTCCGGCATCTACGACCTGATCGCGGATTTTCAGGACGAGTTCCAGTTGCCGCTGCTGATCACCGAAAACGGCCTGGCCACCACGGACGGCTACAAACGTTCATGGTTCATTCTGGAGCATCTCAAATACGTGCACACCGCGATTCAGGACGGTTACGAGGTGCTGGGATACCTGCATTGGTCGTTGTTGGACAACTTCGAATGGCTGGACGCATTCACCATGCGTTTCGGGCTTTTCTCGGTCGACTATTCGACATTCGAACGTTCCTGGACCGAAGGCGCCGAGACTTACTCGACCCTCGTCCATGCCAACGGCATCAGCCAGGAACTTGTGGACGCTTACGCGGAGCCGCCGGCGGCGGAATGAACCGGTAACGGTGGTCAATCCCCGGCGGCAATCGGCGTAATCGCCACTCTTTCCAGGATCAATTCCGGCTGCGGCCGGCCGAACGAAATATCGACGAATTGCGCCGAACTCGGATCGGCGTCGATTTCCAATTGAATAGTGGCGTCGCCCTGCCCTGATAAATCGAATTTCTGTTCATTTTTTCCCATGGCGAGCCGGACCGGCAATTGAAATGCTTCGGAGTCGGATTCCGGATTGAGCAGTCGGATGGCGACGCGTATCTTTTCGGCGCCGGCGGCCGACTTGACGCGAACGGCTGCGCCGTCGACGATTTTCCGACCCTCAGCCGCGATTGCCCAATCGCGACTGAAGCCGTCGATATAGGGATAATCGTTTTTCCCCAATTTCACGACAAACGTTTGCCCCGGTTCAACGTCGGCCGGCCATTGCGTCTCCAGAACCCACAATTCCATTCGCAGGTATCTTTCGTGCAACACAACTTTGTGTTGATGAAGCAGGCGCGGCATGATTTCGTAATACGGCAAGATGTTGTATTCCCAATAATCGTTATTCGTTTCGGCATCGTTGACGACGATCAGTCGCTGAAAACGACGATTGGAAGCCATTTCCAGATAGGGCAACATCCGGTTGTAGACCATTAAATAGACTTTTGCTGACTCTTTAGGCGGGGTGTGGTTCCTTGCGTCGTTCTTGGAGGAAAGATCGTACCAACGAAAACCATCATCCTCGGTTCGAAGCAGCAACTCATTCAAATCTCGCGGTTCATCCATCAGGTAGTAGTGAAGAACGTCGCCATAACAATCCTGGGGCAAAACGAGCACAGCGTCGCCGTCCCGCGCGATTTCACGAATTTTCGCCGCGGCGAGATCCATTCGGGGGAATTGTGGGTGTCGCACCTGCCGGACCAGCGAGACAACCTGGATCGAGAGAAAAACGACGAATACCGCCAAAGCCGCTGTTTGTAGTTTTTTACTTCGTTCCCGCAAAAATTCGGCGATTCCGGCCGCGACGCAAAGCGATAAAAACGGGTACAGATGCAGATAGTACCGCTCCATCCACAACAACATGTTCGAGAATTGATTGTATTGGGTCCAAGCATTCGTCACGATCAAAGTGAGAAAAGGCGTTATTCCGAATAACAACAAATCCCAACGTTTTCGCTTGATGAGCGGAACAATCAGTAAAATGAATACCGCGAAAAAGGAAACGCCGGCCAGATAGGCGAATCGCGGCAGGCCGAGCATGAGCCGCAACAGATTGCCGAAGAACTCCAGGGCGGAGAGCACCGGCGCATCGGTCAGCGGCATCACCGCCGTGCTCACGGTTAATTCGTCAAATAACGGGTGCATGTACGCTTGATAGAACAGATTCCCCAAAAACCACGGGGTATAAATCAAACCTCCGATCGCGCTGAAATGAAGCGTGTTCATTACCGCGTTGAGGCGTTGCGCCCGCTCTTGCGTCAGGGCATAGGCGAAAAAACCAATGACAAAAAACGCATAGATCAAATGCATGTAAAGGCCTAAGGCCAGGGAAATGGTAAACCAGAGCCGATACCGCTGGTGACCTTGGATCATGCCGAGGAAAGTCAGCGAAGCGACCAACGTCAAAGCCGCCATAATTGCGTATGGCATGACCACTCGGCCGTGACTGACCAGGTATGGGCAAAGCGCGGCGGCCAGTCCCATCGCCAAACCGGCCCGCCGGCCGATCAGCGTTCGACCCATTTGATAGGTTAAGGCCGTGGTCACCGCGATTCCGAACGCGGAAACGGCACGGTAAAAAACAAGACCGGTGCCGAAAACCGAAAGATAATGCATCAACAAACGATAGAGGGGATTATGACTGTTATAGATCGCCACCGAATTGAATAGAACGCTGAGCAGACTGCGGCCTGGGACGAATTCGCATAAATAAGTCGCTTCCATGCTGTAGAGAGCCTCGGCTTTTATTCCCGCCAAGCAAATCACCAAAGAGATGAGAAAGAACAGCCAGGAGTATCGATCGGGTGCCAGGGGGCCGCTTTTCTCTTGAGGAACCAAAGTATTGCCGTTTTTTTTCAACCACTTTCCGGACTGGCGGATAATGACAATCAACGCGACAATGGTCGCAATCCAAATAACTAAAATAATCGGAATTAAATCGGTTCGCTGGAACGGATTCCAATTAACATCGGCATAGGGAGAGCGGTAGTGCAGCGGCGGCGGTTGCACAATTTTCAAGGATTCCAACATTCTCTAATGCGCCTCATGCAGCGCTGCCTTTCGTTTGAGTGAGAGTGAAAGGATTCCGCGATCCGGAAACGCCCCGATTTTGTCGGAATTCGCTTTAATTTCAATGGATTCAATTGAATCACATCCGGTTCGTTTGCGTCAAGGCGCGTACCGGCGAGTAATGCCGGTTTCCAGTGATCGGGCGCGACGAAAATCGCGTTACCGATTTACGCTTCAACGTCGATGCTGCCGAGAACGTCGGAAACGGTGGTCGTCATGTTCTGGGTATATTGAGAGAGGATTTTGTTGGCCGTTGTCGTACTGCTTGATTTGGTGCTGGAATCATCGGTACTGATTTTCGCCGATTGAACCAGCGAGACTTCCAATTCCTGCATGGTCTGCTGCGTCGAAAGAATACTTTCCAGTTGCTGGGTGCGCAAATCCGCATAGGTCGTATACTCATCTTCGCTGACGGAGCCGTCGCCGTCGGTATCCATTTTGTCGTACACGTCAGCCGAATTGGCGGTTGTCGCCGTTTTGTCCAAATAGGTACTGAGTTCGGTAGTGTCGATCTTGCCGTCGCCACTCGAATCCGCCGCGGAGAAAGAGGTCGTCGGGCTGGAAACCAATGACGAGACTTTGTAGTAAGACGAGAGTGCGCTGCTGAAATTGATCGTGATCGACATCGGCGTCCTCCTTCCCGGATCATCAGGCGGATATTCGCCGCCTTTCTTTTTTAAATATCGGTCGCTCCTTCAGGGTACTATGTGGCGGAATTGTCGCGGTTTGTATCGACGGCGCTCTTCTTGCCGTGATGCGCAATTTCTTTTCGTGATTATGTTTGTCGCACAAGGAGAAACACCGTGTCTTTTTATTCGTTATTCGCCTCGAAAGGGCCGAGTGGCTTCGGTTACACCTCCACCGCCAAAGAAGTGACCGCGGGACTGTCGCTCGAAGGAAAAACGATTCTGGTCACCGGCTGCAATTCCGGCTTGGGCCAGGAAGCCGTGCGGGTCTTGACCGGTCGCGGCGCCCGGGTCGTCGCCACGGCCCGATCGGCGGAAAAAGCCGAAGCGGCCTGCCGGTCGTTTAGCGGAAAAACAATCCCTCTGGCCTGCGAGTTGGCGGAGCCGGCGAGCGTTCGCGCCTGCGTCGAAGCGGTGAAACAAAAGGGAATCACGCTCGATGCGATTATCGGCAACGCCGGAATCATGGCGTTGCCGAAACTACGGCAGGCTTACGGCTATGAGTTGCAATTTTTCACCAATCACATCGGCCATTTCATTCTGATCACGGGCCTGCTCGAGCAACTCGCCGCGGATGGGCGGGTCGTGATGCTCAGCAGTTCGGCGCATCGCATGGCGCCCGGCGGAGGCATCGAGTTCGACAACCTCTCGGGCGAAAAAAGATATTGGTCCTGGCGCGCCTACGGGCAATCCAAATTCGCCAATCTGCTCTTCGCGAAGGAACTGGCGCGGCGCTTCGCCGGCACGAAAAAAACCGCCAATGCCGTTCATCCCGGATCCATCAACACCAATCTGACCCGCCACATGGGAACGGTCTCGACATTTTTCGCCGACCACTTCGGTCCCCTGTTTCTGAAAAGCGTTTCGCAGGGCGCCGCCACCGAGGTTTTCGCGGCTGTGCATCCGGCCGCTGCGGGAATCAACGGCGCGTACTTCGACGATTGCAACGTGGCGAAATGCCGCCGTGATGCCGATGACCCCGTGCTGGCGAAAAAACTGTGGGATGTATCCGAACGGATCGTCGCCGAGTTGAAAATCTAATCGATCCAGACCGGCGAACTCCAAGCGGTCGTATCATTAATTTGCACGGCGCGAAGATAATACAGGCACGGGCCGGGGAAATTGTCGTCCGCCCAGCGGATGTTCCAGAAAAGGTTTTCGGGCTGTTCCGCGTAGACGGTCCGCCAACCATTGATCTTATCGTAACGGATGATCTCCACTTTACTCAGCGGCTGCGTGCCGATCACCCGTGCCGTGACCACCGGTTTGCCGACCAGACGCAAAATGGAACCCATCAGCCGGTCGTTTACCCGAAACTCAAGGTACATCCGCTCGCCGGAAGTAGCATAGGTATGCCGATGGTAAACCGCGCTCCAAAGTGTTTCCCGGTCCATCGTTTCCGCTGCGATGCCGGTCAATCCACCGGGATTGCCGTTTCGAAAAACGGGATCAGGGATGTTGGCTCCGGAGCAATGACCGGAATGGCTGTCGGATCCGGCAATGAAGCCAAGCCGAAAGCCCAGCGGGCCGATAGCGCGTTGCACCGCTCCCGAGGCTTGGGGATCCCGCTCTCTATCCCAACAGGAACGGGCGCAGGTTTCGTTTTCCGAACAGCCGTGCTCGGAGTAGATTTCAATGACCCGCTGGAGATCGGGATTGTAAAAAGAAAAATCGTTGCCCAGTCGATCGCCCCGCAGCGTGTGGTGCATTACCGCCATGGCTCTTGGTGGACCGGATTGCAATCGCGTGAACAATTGCCCCGGATCGGTCACCGCCGGCACCACGGGATTTCGTTGCCGATAGGTAAACAGTGGCCCCTCCGCACCCTGGTAATAAATATTGTAATGTCCGAACCGCGGCACGTTATTGCCGTTGAAAGTGACCTCGAAACCAACGAGTGTCGTCAAACCCCGTTGATTCGCCTGATTGTCCAGATCCTGAAGTTCCAGCCAACTATCATCGATCGACCGCTGCAGATATTGGGTAAAAGCGCGGTTATAGGCCAGGCATTCGGCGTGATCGTTCGGATTGCCGAAATCCAGGAGCGCAACCTCTTTTGCATAAACCAGCGATTCGACCGGGTCGATCGACACGTAGGAATCGCTGAGCTTGGTGTGAAAGTGCAAATCGCCGAAATAAACCGGCGTTGCGCCGGGTGCGTAAGGCACCTGACTGATCAAATTGGGCCCGTCGAGGCGGCTACGCAGGACATAATCTTCGCCGTCCAACTTCGGCAACGGCATTTTCCCCAACCCGGCGATTAGGCCGACCTGGCCGACTGTCTGAACAGATCCATCCGGCGCAATGGCGCTCACGTGAAGGTTGCCGTTATAGGTGTGAACCGGGTTTCCATATTGGTCGACCACCGAAAAACGCAACTGATGCGCGCGCCAATCGACGGCGCTGAGTAAATGTCGGGGTTGGTCCGGTAAAACGTGGTAGATTGGCGAATGGTCGATTTCTCGATATCCGTCCAGAAAATCGAGCCGAACCTGAACCGTTGCCTCGAACCAACCGGCGATTTCCTGAGCGAAGGCCTGCTCCCGCTTGGCGCCGTAAATGATAACGACCCGATCGCCTCTCCGCAGCCGGCCGTGCTGCACGCGAATATCGACATGCGCCAGGCGTGTGCCGATCGGCAACCGCTTGCGATGCGTTCGATAAGTCAGTTGAATCCGCGGGTTCGAGGTGGCAATGGTGACATAACCGCACTCATTGTTCGGATCGGCATTGAGTTGGCAATCGCGTACGCTGACCGCCGGATTGAAAGCCACGTGCAATCCGCCTCCCCACTTGATCGGCTGACCGACCGTATATTCCACCGTAAAGACTTGCCGCGACCGAGCAACGAATTCGCTCGGCGTAAAGGTGGCGCTGCCGAGATCGAAAAACGTTTGTGGATCGTTATGCGGCACGGACAGATCGGTGACTACCGCCGGGGAAGATTCCTCGGCGCGACTGTCGACCGGCGAACCATCGGCCAGAAACCAGCGATCCTCCTCGTCGCGATCGAGCGATTCCGCAAAGAAATTCGGGAAATTTTCGGCTTCTTCCGGATCGAGAAAAGCGATTTCGCTATCGGATTCCTCACCCGAGGTCAGGCATCCGCCGATTGCCAGCGTCAATACCACAATTATCGTCAGGCGCTGCCATTGCCCACACGGCCGCATGGAGACACTCCAAAATGACGTTTTGAATTTGAAAATCATATATTCAATAATCGTGCCAAGCGCCCGGGCGTTCACGTACTATTTAAATGCCCAATAATCATTGATTTTATTTTTATTAATTTTGCGATTTTGTAAATCACTTAGCTGAATTTCAAGCGGAGCAATGAAAATTCACCACGAAATTTTAAGGAATACGAAAAGATTTTTCTGTAAATGAGTTGTTTGGATCTGTCTTGACTTGCCTTTTTGCAATTTAAAGAGATCTTGGTCGGCATCTTTGGAAATTTTAAAGATAACGAATTTGCCTCCCCGGCCGGCTCGATAAATCTTTCCCCTGCTTGATTGTCAGCGATCAAGCTTCGTGTATGATGGACCGAAATTTTCACCGGCATTCAGCCGCTCATTCCCGAGGAAATCGTGGAACGAGATTATCTGCAATGGTCGATCGAAGAATTCTTCCGGGCCGCCGCAACCTGGCGCCGCCCGCTGTTCATGATCCCGCATCAGGATGACGAACTGGGCACATCCGGTTTGATCCAGCGGATCGGCGCAAAATCCCGCGTCATCTGGGTCACCAACGGCGACGGCCTTTATTTCGAAATGAAGGTGACGCCCGAGGAATACGGCAACCTGCGGATGAAGGAATCCGTCAACGCGGTGGGTTCGCTCGGCATCGCGGCGGAAAACACGCGCTGCCTGGCCTATTCGGAGGTCGAAATTTACCGCCGGATGTCGCTGCTGCAAAAGGATCCGGCCTGCCTGAAGGATCACATCAACTTCTGGGCGGCGATCCGCGAAGGCGTGCGGCAGGCGGTCTTCGCGGCCGAGCCCGATGCCGTGTTCACCCTGGCCTGGCAAGGCGGCCACCCGGAGCACGACCTTACCCATTATTTCACCCGGTTGGCGGTGGACGACTACGAGCGCGAGATCGGCCGGCCGATTCCGTTTTTTCACATGCCGGCATACGAATACACCGTGCTGCTGGCCTTCCGCTTCAATCCGTTTTACCGTGGCCCGCGCCTGCGCTTCACACTGACCCGCGCGGAGCTGGAGGGCAAACGCGGTTTGGCCAAACGTTACCCGACGCAAGCCGCGATGATGGAGCGGTTCATCAAGTTCCTCGACCGGCTTTGCCTGCTCGGCCGCCCGTTCGGCGCGCCGAAAAACGGCGAGGAATACCTGGGGGTCGAACATTTCGGGCCGGTGCCGCCCGATCTGGATTACGCGAAAGGCACGCATTTCTTCAATCGCGCCCATTACATTTTCGAGGATTACGAAGGCATTCCGATCACCTTCAAGCGTTGTATCCGGCCGGTGGTCGAGGCTTTTCCCCGTAAACCATTCGCCTGAGGAGCCCTATGGAAGCAACGAAAAAACACCCGCGTGGCCTATACGTCCTGTTCTTCACCGAGGCCGGCGAGCGCAATTCCTACTACGGCAACCGCGCGCTGTTGGTCTTGTACATGCTGTTCCTCTTCCAGGCGTCGCCCGAACAGCTTTGGGGGTTTTCGGCGATCAAGGGCTTTCTGGAATTCATCTTCGGCCCGTTGGGCAACCAGGCATTGTCGTCGCAAATTTACGGGTTGTATTCCGGCTTCTGCTACCTGACGCCGGTTTTCGGCGGCATGATCGCTGATCGCTGGCTGGGGCAGCGCAAGTCGGTGCTCGTCGGCGGCGTGATGATGGCGATCGGGCATCTGGTCATTGCGATGCAGACCACGTTCTTCCTGGGCATTCTGCTGCTCATTCTCGGCAATGGCATGTTCAAACCGAACATCTCGACCCAGGTCGGTGCGTTGTATCCGAACCCGGACGATCCTCGGCGCGACAAGGCCTTCGGCATCTTCTACATGGGCATCAACCTGGGCGCCATGCTGGCCCCGGTCGTCTGCGGCACCCTGGGACAGAAAATCGCCTGGCATTGGGGCTTCATCGCGGCTTCGGCCGTCATGGTGCTGAGCCTGATCATCTACCTCTGGGGCCAAAAAGACCTGGCGCCGGACAACGTCATGAAAACCAAGGCCGCCGGCGGCGGTCCCGTCGAGCCGCTGACCCGCAACGACTGGTCGCGCATCATCGCGCTGTGCGTCCTGTGCGCGCTCAATATCCCCTTCTGGGCGATCTATGAGCAGCAAGGCAATACGATGCAAATCTGGGCCGATCAGCAAACGGTTTGGCCGAGCATCTTCGGCTGGACGATTCCCTCGACCTGGTTCCAGTTGTTCAACCCGCTGATGATCATCGCCGGCATCCCACTGGTAAACATCCTTTGGGATCGCCAGAACCGCCGCGGCAAAGAGCCCTCCACCGTCGCCAAGATGGCGATCGGCTGCTTCCTGCTCGGCTCGTCCTACATCATCATGGCCGTGGGCGCGAACCTGCTGGGCGACGCCAAAGGCAGTATTTTCTGGCTGTTTTCCACGACCCTCTTCCTGACGCTCGGCGAAATTTACCTGTCGCCGACCGGCCTGTCGCTGGTGACGAAAATCGCCCCGGCCCGGCTCATTTCCTTCATGATGGGCATGTGGTTCCTCAGTTCGTTCTTCGGGAACTACCTGTGCGGGTTCATCGGTTCGTACTACGAGCGGATGCCGCGGACGAACTTCTTCATCATGCTGACGGCGATCGGCCTGCTCTCGGGCTTCGGCATCATGGCCTTCTCCAAGCCACTGAAGAAAGCGATGGCGTCGGAGAATCCGCCGGCGGCGTAAGCCTGGCCTTTGGTTAAAATTGAAATCGTTTCAAGGCGCGCACGTCGCGGCCGCAGCCGTGGCATTCGCGTTGATACCAGGAAAAGGATGCGCCACAGTCCGGGCACGTCCACAATTTCTTTTGTTCTTCCAACCAGACGGCCAGGCCTTTTTCGCGAATCACCGGCAAATTGCGCGGAATTTCCGTCAGGTGCGGCAGTTTGCGGTTCATACCAGCGATCCAACGGACCAGATCGACCAGCTTGTACCGAAAACACGGGTAGCGGCGGCAATCGAGACAAGTCTCGATGTTCGCCATTTTTCGGGCGCATTTTCGGATCGGGCAAAAGCTGCAACCTCTGAAAACAACGTCGGTTTTACAGCCATAACAAATGACCGGCGCCGCGGCCATCCGGTCTTTCAAAGGGAAATTAATGCCGTCCCAGGTCGCCGTGACGCCTTTCGCCAACGCCCGTTGATGAGCTTGTAACATGTCACAGGAGCCGCAATAGAGGCCGCAATATGAGGCGTACTGGAACTCGGTCATTTTCCGCTCACTTGACGAAAGATCCATTCGCTTACGAAAAGATCGGCGGATTGTCGGTTAAGGCCGGGCTTTTTTCAAGACGAGCGCTTGGTGCGGCACGGTGGGATCGGTCAAGGATAGATCTCACGAACCGGTTCGCCCTTGTGGAATTCGACCTCGGCTTTTTTTCGTCCGCTTTCGAACCAGATGGTTTGCGGGCCTTCTAATTGGCCGTTCTTCAATTCGCCTTCTTTTTTCTTCTGGCCGTTTTCGTACCACGAGGTCCAAAGTCCGACCTGCTTGCCGTTTTTAAACTCGCCCTCGCTTTTCTTCTGGCCGTTCTCGTACCACGAGGTCCAGTGCCCCTCCTGTTTGCCGTTCGTGAATTCGCCTTCTTTCGACTTCCGGCCGTTGGCGTACCAACCGATCCAATGGCCGTTCTGTTTCCCATTTTTGTATTCGCCTTCGCTTTGCTTTTGGCCGTTCTCGTGGAAGGATGTCTCGATCTTGCTCCGGTTCGACATGATGAGCCTGCCTCTTCAAATTTCTGTAATAATATAAGCCCTATTTTGTCGTTGCGCTGAAATTAATTGAATTTTTTCCCGAACGTCGCGAGGGGCGTTTCTTCCGCGATTTTCCGGAAAGTAGTCTCTTTCCACCCATTTTTCCTTTTCGATAGCCGGTGGTGTCTAATCAATGGGGGCGTGAAGGAGGGTGACTGAAGATGAAAACGATTCCACGCCTGATTCCTGGCCAAATCCCCGACGATGCGTTACTCTTTTTACAGACAGCCGATGGCGCGGCCATCGCGCTTTGCCAATAACCGAGAGCGAGATGAAACCATGCGGTACGCAATCCTGACCTCTATCCTCTGCGCGGCCTTGTTGTTGCCGGCGGTGGTTTTCGCCCAGCAACCGAACGTCGCCATCTGCATCATGGAAAAATCGGGCGGCCGGTTGCAACCGCTGAGCATGGCCAAAACCCTGATCGCCGGCTCGCTGTCCGCGCGCGGTTGGACGGTGACCGACATCAACGAATTCCCGGTTTCCGCCTCCGGCGAGGATCTCAATCAATACCTGTTCGAAAAAAACGGACGGAAAAGCGAATTCAAAAGCAACGAGGTGGCCGCGAGCATCAGCGCGGACGGCGACGTGAAACTGCGCACGAAAAACGTCTGGAACCTTAACGACGGCGACTTGCGCAACCTGCGGTGGCGGATCGACCAGAGCCTCTTGCTGGCGGCCGCCAAGTCCGCCGGCGCCGGGTACCTGCTCTACGGCGAAATCACCACGACGGAAATTCCGCGCCGCGATATTCCCGAGGGCTTTGCCACCGAGGGCTACCACTCGGTCGTCGCGATGGCCGATCTGCGCCTGATCGACGCCGCCACCGGAACGGTCGTCTCGACCTTTGTCGATCAAGCCACCGCGATGCAACTGGCGAAGGAAGTCGCGTCCATGAACGCGATCCAGGGCGTTGCGAACAAGGCCGGCGAACACTTCGCCGCCGTTCCGGCGGCCGCGCCAACCGAAAAAAAGTAAACCCGGGAGGGAACGATGTTGAAACATACGTTTGTGGGCTGTTCCTTATTGCTGCTCCTCCTCGCCGCCGGCTGCGCCGGGAACTCGGTTTACGTGGCGCCCGATTCGGTCACGCAGTTCGACGACAGTTACAGCGACACCGATCTGCGCCTGATGGCCGAGCAGATGACGCGCTCGCTGATTCAGACGCCGAAGATCAGCAACGCCGCCAAGCCGCCGGTCGTGGCCATTCTGGAAATCGAGAACAAAACCTCGCAGCACATCAATACCGAGGACATCACTGACAAGCTGATGATGGCGATGCTGAAAACCGGCCGCATGCGCTTCGTCGACCGCGAACTGCTCAAGGCGACGGCCAAGGAAATTTCCCTGAGCCAGACCGGATTGATCGATCCGGCCCAACAAAAACGCCTGGGCAAGATGGTCGCCGCCGACATCCTGCTGACCGGCGAAATCACCTCCATCAACAAGGCCAACGCCCGCTCCAGCCTGACCTACTATCGCTTGTCGCTGCATCTGACCGATCTGGAAACCAACGAAATCATCTGGGCCGACGAAACCGAAATCAAGAAGATGTCCCAGAAAGGTTTTGCCGACTGGTAGGCGACGCCATGAAGCGGTTCGGTCTCATCCTCGTTTTGTTGCCGGTGCTCGCCGCCCTCGCCGGCTGCGCGACGACGCAACCCGTCTATCACGAGGCAATGGGCGCTTTCGGGGCGGGCCGTTACCGCATCGCGGCGAACAAGCTGGAAACGCTCAAGTCGGACACCAACGACCTGAACTACCCGATCTACCTGCTCGACGCCGCTTACACCAGTGCGTTGATCGGCGACGATCAGACCGCCGAGGCCTATTACCTGGCCGGTCTCAAAGCGATGGAACAGGAGCCGAGCGGCGAGATCACCGCGGTGAACGCGATCAGCCCCGGCGAGGCGCGCTTCTATCGCGGCGATCAGTACGAACGCGTCTTCGCGCACCTCTTCCTCGGCCGAGTATATTTTCGCCGCGGGCAATACAACGACGCCCGCATCGAGTTTCAGAAGGCCGACGAATTGGACATCTCCGCCGACAACCAGACCGAGCACGACGTGACCCTGGCGCATTACCTGCTGGGCGAGTCCTATTTGCGGCTCGACGACGCCAACGACGCGGCGGTGGCGTTTCGCAACGTCGCGCGCCTGCGGCCGGAATTCCCTTACAGCTACTACGAATTGGCGCGGCTGGCGCGGGGGCGCGGTGATTTCGACGAGGCGGAACGCTATTACCGCGACTATCTCCAGCGCGACAAGAATCCCGCCCCGCTTCCCCTGAAAGACGACGATGTCCAGACCGGCGTGCTGGCGGTGGTAGTCGATCTCGGCGATGGTCCCTATCGGGCGGGCGGCGCCACGAATCAAAAGGAACCGGCCGATTATCCGGAAAAAGGCGCGCGGATCACCGTCAACGGCCGCGATTACCTGACCTACAAGCTCGACGCGGTGTTGCCGCACGCGCGGCACGAAGCCGGCAAAACCGTGCACGCCGCCAAAGAAGCCGGCCTGACCGCGGCGCGGCGCGTGCTGGAATATTACGCCTACAAGAAAACCGGCGTGCTGATCCTGACCGACGAGCGGGACAATCGGCGGCTCAACACCATGCCGGGCGAATTTCAAATGGTGGAAATTCCGCTGCCGCCCGGCGTCTATCAGGTGCAAATGAACTTGCTGGACGCCGGACGCTCGCCGCTCCGAACGCAGAATATCGGCGGCGTGAGAATTCAGCGGGGTGAAAAAAACTATCTTTTCCTGCGTGGCTGGACCGGCTGGCATCCGCCCGGCGGCATGGCCGAACCGGATCGGCAATACTAGGCATTACAGGAGGACCGATGAAACGCTTATTCGTTCTGGCTTTGGCGATCGGTTTGGCGCTGCCGGCCTTTGCCTGCGCCCCTTACACACCCCCGGCCAACTCCGCCAGCGCACAACCGCTCGAGGATCAGATCCCGGTGATGTATAAAAATCTCGACCTGAAGCTATACGTCCACGTGCGCGATTTCCGTACCGAACGCGTCAACGGGTTGTTGGTCGGCAAGCTGATGCTCGAAAACAAAAAAGGTTCCGACCTGCCGGTGGACGTCAAGGCGAAATGGCTCGACAAGGACGGTTACGAGATCAAGGATTCCTGGGGCGCCCGCCCGGTCGTGCTCAAGGCCGGGGAAATCAATTCGATCGAATTCATCGCGCCCGATCCGGCCGCCGAGTCGGTCCGCTTCATTATCGCCAATTCCGAAATGCAATGACGCCGCGGCGCCGGTTGGAGGAACCCATGAAAAAAGCATTGCTGATCGCGACTTCCGCGCTGTTGTTGAGCCTGCTCTTCGTTTCGGCGGCGCCGGCCGGGAACATGCTCAATCCGGTGCTGATCCCCGACCAACTGAGCGTCGGCCTGGGGCCGGAATACGACTTCACCTATCGTCCGCTGCGCCTGGAGGACGACGGCAAAATTCAATTCATGGCGAACCGGATTCTGCTCGACGTGACGTTCAATCCGACCTCGTTTTTCGGCTTACGCCTCAAGGGCGGTGCCGGCGACATGGTGTTTTCCGATCCGAAGCTGGATAAAATCTCCGGCCTCGATTACGCCGATCTGGCGAAAGACAACCTGGACGATTATCACACGCCGTTCAATTTCGTGGGCGGCGGCGGGCTGGATTTCGCCTTTTTGAAGGATCCGAACAAAATCGTCGGCCTCGGCATGTCGGTGTTCGGGTTGTACCAGATGGGCAGCCAGGACGACATTAAGGTCTCGCTGCTCGAATACGGCGCCGCGCTCACCTTCGCGGTGATCCGCCTGGGCACCGTCGTTCCCTATGCGGGCTTCGATTACACCGGCGTTTCCGGCAGCATGAAATCGACCCAGGGCGGGCAGAACGATTTCACGATGGATATCACCAACGATCTGGATTCGCCGGTCGGCGTCTTCGCCGGTCTGAACGTCGTGCTGGGCGACAACCTGCGCTTCGGCCTGGAGGGACGTTTCCTGAACGAACTCTCAGGCGGCGTGAATCTGATGTATCAGTTCTAGTTCCTTTGGCAGCCGATTCCTTGCGTAACTCAATTGCGCTTGCCACACTGAGCTGATAATCTTTCCGCTCTAAATAATGATTTTTTCGTTTCCCGACGCAAAAAACACCTTCGGTTATCTATTTTGGGGAGGGAAAAATGTTTAAATCTGCCGCTAAGGTCAATGAAGAGTTGCAGCATCAACGAGATGAATTGCGATTGGAATTAATCGAGGATCGAGAGTTGTTCCGGGATGCGGTGAGAGTCGCCGAGGTATACGGATTAATCCCGACCGATGAAGAAAAAAAACACATTGAATACGTGGAAGAAGAATTTAAAAAGGTCGAAGAGAGAATCGACCCCTCCGAAGAACTGGATTACTTATATATTACCGACCGGATTCACAACCTGGCCAATCTGCGGGTCTATGTGCTGCCGCTTGATGAAATGGTGTTGGAAGCCCATTCCAAAATAGCTGAATTACGGCACTGGCGAGTACCGGAAGCCGATATTGCCGAATTGGAGCATTTACTAGCACAGGATATGCGACCGACGACCACCAAACCCAATGACCAAAATGAAGCCAAGAAGGTAAACCGCCCCCCGATGCACGCCCGCGCGGCAATGCTGAAAATTCTTGAGGAATATGATTTTTGGGATGTTTACATCGATTGGTATCAAAAAAATTCCTTAAAAAGCATTCTATGTTTGGCCGGACTGGTCATGGTGGCATCGATCGCTGCGGCCTATTTGCTGAACGACAGCCAAAGCCTTTGGGGAATGCTCTTGGCTGGCGTCGCAGGTTCGGCGATCAGCATTATGAATCGCCTGCCTCCGGTTGCCAGATACGGCGATTCGTTTTCCTTTTTGCTAAAATCCGTAACCCGGTTGGTTACCGGAACCATGGCCACGATTCTTGGCATTGCTCTTTTAACGACGGGATTATTGAATATTCCGTTCACCGGCAACGGGGGAATTCAATTTATCAGCAAGCTATTTGCGCAGAAAATCAGCCCACTCGAGCCCGGTGAAATGGCCCTGCTTTTCGGCCTCGGCCTGGCTTTGGGATACTCCGAACGCGCGTTTGCCACTTTCAGCAATAATTTGGTCAGCAAGGCAGCCAATTTAAAAACTGCCGGGAAATAATGAGCGATTGACAGAAAGGATCCATTTTCTTCCATGGAAAAACACCTTGACGAACTGCAGCCGTTCTTCGAACCTCGGGGCGTGGCCGTCATCGGCGCCAGCGCGCAACCGGGAAAAGGCGGCCACATCATCGTCCAAAACCTCCTGCGCTGCGGTTTTCGTGGGCCCATCTACCCCGTCAATCCGCGCGGCGTCAAAATTCTCGACCTGCCGTCGTACCCGACAATCGACGAATGTCCGGACCCGCTCGATCTCGCCGTTTTGATCGTCCCGCGCGAAGCCGTGCCGCCGTCGCTGGAGCAAGCTGCGCGCCGCGGCGTCAAATACGCGATCATCGCCAGCGGCGGCTTCACCGATGCCGGCGATGCTTTCGGCCTGGAGTTGGACGCCCGGGTCCGGCGGATCGCCGCCGAAAACGGCATTCGCTACATGGGGCCCAATTCCATCGGCACAATCGACGCGGGCAGCGGCTTCATCACCAGCATCACGGCGAACGACCCGCTGCCTCCCGGCAACGTCAGCATCCTCGGCCAGACGGGCCTGCTGGCTTCCGGCCTCACCCGGATGATCGCCGATCGCCAGCCATTCGGCGTGCGGCGCATCGCCTGCCTCGGCAATAAAAACGACCTGAATGAAATCGACTTTCTGCACGCCTTCGCCGACGACGACCGGACCGGCGCCGTCGGTTGCTACCTCGAAGGCGTGAAAAACGGGCGCGATTTCCTCGCCGCGGCACGGGCGACGGCGCAAAAGAAACCGCTGATCGTCCTCAAGGGCGGCATCAGCGAAAGCGGGAGCGTCGCGGCGGCCAGCCACACCGGTTCGCTGGCGGGATCGGCCGCCGTTTTTCACGGCGCGTTGCGGCAGGTCGGCGCGATCGAAGCCGAGAGCCTGGAAGACCTGTTCGATCTGCTCTCCGGTTTCGGCAACCTGCCCCAGCCGAAAGGCCCCGGTTTGGGCCTGGTCAGCATCACCGGCGCGGGTTGCGTGCTCGGCGCCGATTACGCGGAACGTTTCGGCCTGCGACTGCCGACGCTGCAACCCGCCACGATCGAAAGCATCGGCCGAGTTTGCCCGGACTGGTCGTCGATCCGCAATCCGGTCGATATGTGGCCGGCCATCGAGCGCAACGGCGTCGCCGAGGCTTACCGCCTGATCGGCCTGGCGATGGCGCGCGATCCGGGAATCGACCTGCTGATCCTGACCACCACCTTGTTCGACGGCTCGTTCTTCGACATCACGCCGGTCATTGCGGCGATCCGCGAAATCGCGCCGGAAAAGCCAGTCGCTACCGTCCTGATCGGCGGCGCCGCCGAGGAAAACCGCGCCTGGACCGTCAATGCCCGCCGGGCGGGTGCGGCGACATTCGCCGATTTGTCGCGGGCGATCCGCGTCTTGGGAACAATGGCCCAAATACCGCACCCGTCAGGGGAGTCGGCCTAACCATTAACGCCTGCTGACCGCTTGATTTCCGGCCGCGCCGGGACCACAATTTTGTTGTCTCGCCAGCGATCGGTTTCAACTTGCGCGAATTACTCGGCTCTTTGAGGATCCTGACTCGCAGGATCGAAACACGCATCCGGGAAAATTCAAAAAAGGCAAAAAGCCAAGGGGAAGGACCATGAAAACTTACCTTTTCCTCGTCTTCGGCTGTCTTTTTTTCATCGCCTCGACCGTCGCCGTCGCGGGCACCATCCCCGGCTTCGAGGCCGGCGGACATTATTATTCGCAAGCCGGCAACCCCAACCCGAACCCGATCGCACCGGGCTCTCCCAATTACTGGTGTACCGTCGCCTGTCTGCACATGCTGTTCGATTACTGGGACGACATCGGCAACGCGCCAGGCCTTTATCCCGGCGGCTTGCTGGGCGGCAACCTGCTGCCGCAGGAGGAAATCGGCTGGGTGGTCAACGTCAACGATGTGCAGGGACGATTCGGCGCCGCCGGCAACCTTTACAACGGCGCCGGCGCGCACAACGGCACCTTGTTCGGCGACGATCGCCGCGGCGCGCATTTCTCGACGATCTCCGTCGCGCCGCAACCGCCCTTACCGCCGGTCATCCTCGGCTATAGCTGGCAAATTCTGCAAACGCCCGACCATTACGGCTATACCGCCATCAACGGCGATTGGACCGCCCTGGCCGGCACGTTGGCGCAATTGAAGGCATTTATCGACGCCGATCTTCCCGTGATCGTGCACATCAATCCGTCGTTTCGCCCGAACGGGATCTCCGGGTCCGTTCCTTTGCCGCCGGAAACCGCCATGGGGCACTCGATTCTGCTCATCGGCTACCACGTCACGGCCAAAGCCGTCGAACTGGAATTTCACGATCCCTGGTTCGGCCCGAATGTCCGGTACGAGGAAAACAACTTCTTCAACAACGTCTGGCCCTGGGCCGGAGCGCGGCTGATGCTCTTCGCGGCGCCCTGGGATCGAGCCATCGAACTCACCCCGCCCGGCTCGGTCGTCGAAGGTGAAGATTTCAATTTCACCGTCGAAGTCACCTATCAGGACGGCTTGCCGCCGATTGCCGGTTCCGGTGTCGCGGTAACCGTCGCCACCGATCAAGCCTTTCTGGATTGGTCGCCCGATGCCGGCATTTCGCTCCAGACAGGACAA